>JAITKD010000046.1 GCA_031278575.1 Spirochaetaceae bacterium
CGGAATTTGTTCGGAATTTGAAATTTCCGGGCCTTTTACTAAAGCAAAACGGCCCCTCAATACCATATAGTATGCATGAGATCATTACGCATACTGAAACAGGGGGTGTGGTACGAAATTCGTACCCGCGTCAACAACCGGGAACCGCTGTTCCGTCAGGGGACAGGCGCTGCGGGGTCTGTCCCCAATAAGGCCCTGGCGCTGTTTGCCCGGGTGTTCCGGGAGACGAAACTGCGGTTCGTTTTCGAGATTCGGAAGCTGTGTCTTGAGGACGACTGGCTGACGTTTTACATTAAGCCGGCGGACGGGCTGGAACTTCCGGCTATCATGCAGTGGCTGAAACAGGTGTTCGCCCAACGGTACAACCGGGCGGAAGGCCGGATCGGGCATATCTGGGGAGACCGGTATGGGTCGTGGATACTGGAGGGGGAGCCGCCGCCGGAGGAGCGCGGAGCGGGGCGGGGGAATTCGGACACCGGGGTCAGACCCCAGTATGGGGAAACGGCGATCCAAACCGCGTTTCCCCTCATATTTCCCCTTCCCCCCATCCCCGCGCCCGGATAAGCGGCGCCAATCCGCCCCGGGTTCCGAGGCAACCTTCTTTTTCACCCCAAGCCGAAAACGCCCCGGGGAAAGGTCTGTCCTGAAACCGGTAAAACCTGAATTGCGGGTCACGTTTAGCGCACGCGCGAACCGGAGATTCGACGGGGTCTGACACCGGTTACCTTCGATTGATGGTAATGTTTCCCGAACTGGTCCGGGCATATATGGTCCGATCCGGGGAGGGGCCAAAGGACCGGAGGACGGTACTGTTCCCCGATACCTGCGCCGTCTCATTCCCGGCTTCGGTAACCTGTACCCTGCCGCTGTTGGTAACCGCGTCCAGGTTAAAGGAGGTACCCCGGGGGATGTTCAGGACAACACGGCCGCTGGAGAGCCGGAACCGGAGATCCCCGGTAAGTTCCTCCATGTCCAGGGCCGCGTTCCCCGAATTCAGCCCAAAACTGCCCTCGCCGGAAAAATTTTCAATCGAGAGGGAGCCGCTGGAGATTTCCCCGTCTATCCTGCCCCGGGCTTTTTCAATGATAGTACGGCCGCTGGAAGATCTGAACCGGTGGGCTGTCCCGGTAAGCCCGGTGATTTGCAGGGTTCCGCTTTTGATTTCCATGTCGGCATTCCCCGTAAGCCCGTCAATCACTATACCGCCGCTGCTTAACTCAAGGACGCTGTTACCCTGAAGGGTGTCGATCCTCATACGGCCGCTGGAGGTTTTTAGCCGGTGTTCCTGGCCGGAGAGTTCATTGATCTGCAGCCTCCCGCTGGAGAGGCTGATAAAGGAATTCCCCCCGGCGCCCCGTATATCCAAATCGCCGCTGGAAACCCGGATCGAAAGGGTCTTTGCGGACAGCCGGTTAAGGGATACCGAACCGGAGCCGACGTTGATGTCGATGGTCTTATAATCCAAAAGGTCCGTTTCCGCCCGGAAACTCCCGCTGGAATTGGAGATCCTGATATTTTCCCGGAAAGAAGGGGGAAGGTAAAGCTCCATCCGGGCCTCCCAAAACCAATTAAACCAGGACCGCCGGCCCGGCTTGATGGTTACGGTTCCCCCGGACCGGGAGATATTCGCGTAGTACCGGGGCTGGTCTGTTTTCATATATTCCTTGACCATCAGATCGCCGGTTCCGCTTTCCCGGAGGATCACCTCCCCGCTTCCGTAACTTATGGAAAGGGTATCGGTCCCGCCGAGGCCCACGGTTTGGGTGTTTACCAGGGGAAGGTCCGCCGCCGCATATCCCGTCAGGGCCCCTGCCGTTACCAAAAACAGGATCAAACCTGCTTTACGGATGTTTATTAACAGCTTGGTCATACAAAACTCCTCTTGTTTTAGGGCCTGGGCTTCATCATCATACTCTGAACCGCCAGTTGGACGGCCACGGCGAAGACAAAGACCAGCCAGGAAAGGTGGAAACCGATGAGGAATCCCAGCAGGATAAAAAGACCTGCCGCGAAGATCCATATTGCCCCGGAAACCATGCCGAACCGGGCGGCGATAAGGGGATCGCTCCACATTTCCCGGCTTATCCGGGCCTCTTTTTCGTACCGCTCCCTTGCCCAGGGCTTACGGTAATCCTTTTCGGTGAGCTGCAGGAAAATAAGCAGGGCCAGACCCGGAATGGAAAAGGGGATCTGGGTGGCGGCGGCCGCCATAAGGCCCCGATCGGCGGCAAAATAGGTGAGGGGAAAGAGGAGCGCCCCAAAGCACAGGGCCCACGCGGCCAGGGCGTACCAGGCGCCCCGTTTTTTTGAGCGGGGGTACCGGGAAGCCGTCTCCTGGGTGACCCCCAGGAAGGTGAAGGCCGCCGCGGCGGGGGAGATAAAAGCCAGGAGGACCCCCAGGGCCCCGGTGAGCCGCTTGTTCGGTTCCCAGAAGGCTTCCAGGGCGGACTGTTCCTCCCCGGTAAAATAAACCACCAGGGCGATGACCGCGCCGAGGATCCCAAAGGCCCCGGCGATAACGTAAAAGGCCACCCGGAGGGGCGTTAGGTACACCCGCATCCCCATATAGGCATCCTGGAAGATCTCCTGTTTTTTTCTGAGGCTTATCTGGTCCGCCAGGGCGGAAATATCCCCCAATTCCCCGGCGGCCTTTTCAAAGGCGTCTTTTTTATCCAAACCCCTGGCAATTAAACTGGCGATCCGGGCATCCAGGTTGGACAGGAGTTCCTCTTTAAAATCCCGGAGTTCCGCGGTTTCTTCGTACTCCAAAAACAGGTGATCCACAAAATCCTTGGTATCCATTATTTCGCTCCTAAGGAAGCACTGATTTATTCCATCGAGAATAAATCGGCGCTACTTTAACGTAAGGTAAACAAAGTTTACCCTATTTGCGCAATGAAATGAGCAAATACATTAGGGAAACGCGATTAGCGTCAAGTTAATCATCGTTGCCCTAACAGTTTGTTTAATATCTTCCGGGTAAATTTCCAGTCCCGGATGTTTTGCCGGTACTGCTCCCGGCCTTTATCGGTGATCCGGTAGTATCTGCGCCGGGCCCCCTGGGTTTCATCCCCCCAATAGGAGGTGATACATCCCTCCTGCTCCAGCCGTTTGTAACTGGAATAGAGGGTGGTTTCTTTGAGTTCGTATTGTTCCCCGGTACGGTCCAGAATCGTGTTGTAGATCTCAAAACCATAGGCATCGCCCCGGAGAAGTATATTGAGGACAATGGTGTCCGTATGGCCCCGGAGTACGTCGGATGATAATTTCGGCTCCATGCCGCCTCCTTGCAGTTCCGCCGAATCCTCAGGCAGGGGAATCCGCGAAAGCTAAAACAAACGGACGATAAGTCCCAGGAGCCCGATGAGGATCAACGAGATCCCCGCGGCCCTCAAACCTAAGCGCAGACCCGGTTTCATTTTCTCGACCTATTGAATTAAATTGTAAGCCATAATACTACGACTGTCAAGTATCATAGAAAATTTTTTAGGCCAAATGTCGAGTTTATATTGGGCGCATCGCCGCGATGCGGCGACCGGGCTTTCCGGGGCTCCGCTTCGCTCCGGCCCCGGCGCTACGCGCCGTGGCTGCTTCACACCCCTCCAATCCCTTG
>JAITKD010000085.1 GCA_031278575.1 Spirochaetaceae bacterium
TTTCAAGCGGCTGAAATCCATCCTGGACTTCGGCGAATTGCCGAAGAAAAATCCGGCGGCATCGGAGGCGTGGCTGAACGGCAAGATACTGGTAGCTTTATTAATTGAAGCGTTCATCGCGAAGGCTTCTTTTTCCCCCGGTAACCAGATCGAATACCCGCCGCAGTATATGGCGTGAAACGGCGTTCATTTGGTATTGAGGGCTAATCTGGGTTTACAGATACTTGAAGATTACGAGCGGATAGCGAAACGTCTTGAAAGTGAAAAACGAAGATGGGGAATACGGTACCAGATGTGCAATGCTTGTTAAATTAGTGCATGGGGGGTCTGACCCCGGAAAGGGGGGCTGACCCTCGGGAAGAGGGCTGACCCAGGGAAGGGGGTCTGACCCCGGAAAGGAGGCCAGACCCCGGAAAGGGAGGCTGACCCTCGGGAAGAGGGCTGACCCTGGGAAGGGGGTCTGACCCCGGAAAGGGGGGCTGACCCCGGAAGGAGGTCTGACCCTGGGAAGAGGGGTCTGACCCTGGAAGGGGGTCCACGGGCAGCAAGGTAAGGATTTGGTACCCACGGATGAAGGAGTGGGGGTAGCGGAAGCCACCGCAGGGCGAAGCCCGAGGAGGCTGGAGCGAGGGGGAGCCGCGTCAAAAAGGGCTCGTCATGGGCAAAAGGGGTACATCCTTTGGCATCCCCGGCGCTCCCCCTTCTTATTTTGTTGACCGATCTCCGGCGGCCCGGAACCGTAACCGGCAGATCCCCAGGACCAGCAGGATCGGGAAGGCTATGGCGGCCAGTAAACCCGTGGTAAGGGCCGTTTTGTTCATAATTACCCCCACCAAGCCGGGGCCGGAGGCGCAGCCGACATCCCCGGCCAGGGCAAGGATCGCAAACATGGCGGCGCCGCCCAGGGGAAAATGCCGGGAAGCCAAGCTGAAGGTTCCCGGCCACATCACCCCCACCGACAGGCCGCAAAGGGCGCAGCCCGCCAGGGAAAGCAGGGGGAAGGGGGAAAAAACCGTGATGAGATAACTCGCAACGCAGAGGGTTCCGGAGATCAGCAGGATCCGCTCCAGCTTGAAATCCCCCCGGTGGAGGCCGAAAAACACCCGGGAAAGGCCCATGAGGACGGCGAAGGCGCAGGGGCCCAAGAGGTCCCCCAGGGTCTTGGAAACCCGCAATCCCGCTTCGGCAAAAAAAGAAGCCCACTGGGACATGGCCTGTTCCGAGGCGCCGGAGCAGATCATCAGGAGGAAAAGGATCAAAAAAACCTGCCGCCGGAAAAGCGAACCCAGGGGGACGGCCCGGGCGGATTCGTCTATGAGGGTTCTTATGGGGGCCCGGGCAAACAAAAATACGTTTCCCAGGGGCAGCAGCGCCCATATCATGGGAAGGTACCGCCAATGCTCAATCCCCGCCAGGTTAAAATACAGGGTCGAGAGGACCACCACCGTTACATAGCCCCAACAATAAAAGGAATGGAGCAGGCTCATCGCCGCGGCTTTCCGTTCCCCCGGCAGGGCCTCCACGATGGGGCTGATGATCACCTCAATAAGCCCTCCCCCCAGGGCGTTGATGACCACGGAAACAACCAGCCCGCCATAGGGGTCCGGCAGGACGAAGGGCAGAATTCCCATGGACAGGAGCCCCGCGGTACAGAGCAGATGGGCGCTCACCGCCGCCGCCCGGTACCCGATTCTATCAATAGACCGGGCCGCGGCAAGATCGACCAATAACTGGATGGTAAAATTCAGGGAAACCAGCAGGGCCAGGCGGCTCAGGGACAGGTCAAACTGACGCTGAAAGGTCAAAAACAAAAGGGGGGCAAGGTTATTCACGATGGCCTGACTGACATACCCCAGATAACTTGCCGCCAGGGTATGCCGATAGGTGAAAGAGCGCATAAGGGATACTACCACGCCGCTCATTAAATTGATATATCACCGGAGTATGGTACCGCCGGAGCCTATCGGCTTTTGGAACGGTCTCACGTTATACCCGATATTGCTTGAGTTGTATGCCTTGGTTATAATAGACTGGTGAGACAACCCGGTTGGTTGTCTCACCGTCTTGCGGTTTTTCAGGCGTTCAGCCTTACAAAACCGCGTTTTTTGATGGAGCGATTAAATAGAGTCTGTTTTAACCATGCCGGTTTTACGTTCTCAAATTTTGAAACCGGCAGCCACTAAAAGGAAAAAGATATGCCCATTTACTACCACGCTGAAACCAGACAATTTCATCTTTATAACAAAACCTTTAGTTATATCTTGAGGATTTTGGAGAACGGCTATATCGGGCAGGTCTATTGCGGGGCCCCCCTCGCCCCTCAGGGCGGGTATCCGTTTTTGGATCCCCTTCCCTTTTATGGGTTTTCAAATAACGAGCGGAACAGCATCCGTTTTGAGTATCCCGCATACGGTAACGGCGACTACCGGCTGCCGGCGTTTAGCGTCCGGTTTCTTGCCGGTCCCGCCGGGGGAGCCCAGGTAGTTGAACCGGTTTATAAAGCCCACCGGATCCGTCCGGGGAAGGAGGGAATTTCCGGCCTGCCCGCGGTTTATACCGAAGACGACCGGGAGGCGGATACCCTGGAACTGGAACTGGAGGACGCGGCTTCGGGGCTGCGGATCGTTTTATATTATACGATCTTTGCTTCCCATAACTGCCTTGCCCGGCACGTCCGGTTTATTAACGGCGGGGAAGGGAAGGTCCTCATACAAAACGCCATGAGCTTTAGTTTGGATCTTCCCGACCCGGACTGGAACATGGTTACCCTCACCGGCGCCTGGGCCCGGGAATTCAAGTTGACCGAGGGCCCGCTGCGGCCGGGCTTCCAGGGCGTTGAAAGCCGCCGGGGAATTACCGGGCATCAACAAAACCCCTTCCTGCTGTTAAAACGTCCGGGCGCGGACGACTTTGGGGGAGAAGCCCTGGCCCTCAGCCTTATCTATTCGGGCAATTTTCTTGCCTCCGCGGAAGTTGATCCCCTGGGGATCCTCCGGCTGCGAATCGGGATCAACCCCGAAGGTTTTTCCTGGGAACTTGAAAAGGGCCAAACCTTTGATACCCCCGAGGCGGTGCTGGCCTATTCCTCGACCGGCGTAAACGCCCTCTCCCAGGATTATCACCGCCTCTACCGGACCAGGCTGGCCCGGGGGGAGTGGCGGGATAAGGAACGGCCCATCCTCCTCAACAGTTGGGAGGGGACCTATTTTAATTTTACCGAACAGAAACTCTTGGAAATGGCGAAGATTGCCCGGGATCTGGGAATAGAACTTTTTGTTTTGGACGACGGCTGGTTTGGCGAACGGGACGCGGATGACTCGTCTCTGGGCGACTGGTTCCCCAACACCAAGAAACTACCCGGGGGCATCACCGGATTGGCCCAAAAGATCACCGCCCTGGGGCTCAATTTTGGCCTTTGGATAGAGCCGGAAATGATAAGCGAGCGGAGCCGTCTTTTCGCGGCCCATCCCGATTGGGCAATCGGTGTTCCGGGCCGGAAACGGATCGAAACCCGGCGGCAGTATGTCCTGGATATGTCCCGCCCGGAAATCGTGGATCATCTGTTTTCCGTTTTTTCATCGATTTTGTCCTCCGCCCCGATCTCCTATATCAAATGGGATATGAACCGGTCATTAACGGAACCCTTCAGCCGTTCCCTGCCCCCGGAGCGGCAGGGGGAATTTTTCCACCGTTATTGCCTGGGGGTATACGATCTGTATACCCGGCTGACCCGGTCCTTCCCCGGGGTGTTATTTGAGTCCTGCGCCGGGGGCGGAGGGCGGTTTGATCCGGGACTCCTCGCCTTCGCCCCCCAGGGCTGGCTCAGTGATGACACCGACGGCTTCCAGCGGCTCCTTATCCAGACCGGCGCCTCCTATGTATACCCGCTAAGTTCAATATGCGCCCATGTCTCGGCGGTACCAAATCACCAAACCGGGCGGACTACCCGCCTGGCATTCCGGGGGATGGTCGCCTTTTTCGGCGTCCTGGGCTTTGAACTGGACCCGGCCGCGTTGAGCCCGGAAGAAAAAACGGGAATCGCCGCGGTTATTGATTTTTATAAGGCCCACCGCGCCCTGTTTCAGACCGGCCGTTTTTTCCGGCTGCGGAACCCCGTTTCTTCTTCCCGCGCCGCGTGGATGGCGCTGTCTCAGGACGGCCGGGAAGCCGCGGCCGGTTATTTTAGACTGCTGGCCCGGCCCAATCAGGGGCCCTTCCGGCTTTATCTGAAAGGCCTGGACCCCGCCGCCCGCTATGATCTGACGGTTTGGGAGGACGGGGGATTTTCCGAAGCGGATAAACGCCGCAATACGGGCTGCCGGGGCGGGGACGAACTCATGTACGGCGGACTCTTTCTGGATTCGGATCACGCCCATATCCCCCAGGAGGGGGACTTTTTTTCGGAACTCTTCCTGCTCAGGAAAATTGAAGCCGGTAAACCCGGCGCCTAAACCGGGGTAACCTGAATGTTTTTATGGTAAAATTCGGGCGCATCCGGCCGCGTCGAACCTTCGGTTCGCCCCGGCCGGACCGGGCTTTCCGCTTAAATAAATTTTTGGCAGACCCGGTCTGCCAAAAATTTATACCGCTTCAATCCCTTGCGCGTTCGGGACGCCGGGCACACCCCGCTGACGGTCAGGGGGCGGCTTTGGGTTTATAGAGATGACAGAACCACATCAAACAGGCAAAGGCCCCGCCCCCGGCGATGTTCCCCAGGGTAACCGGGATAAGATTGGCGGTAAAAAACCGGCCCCAGGTCAAAGCCGCCGTATTGACCCCCAGTTCCGCGGCTTTGGCGGCATAGGCGGGGACTTGTAAGGCCATAAGCCCCGCGGGGATATAATACATATTGGCCACGCTGTGTTCAAACCCGCAGATCACAAAGAAGCAGACCGGCAGGTAGGTTCCCATAAACCGGCCGGGCACGTCCTTGGAGGCCAGGGCCAGAAACACCCCCACGCATACCAGGAAGTTGCAGAAGATCCCCGACACCAGGGCATTGGCAAAGGGAAGGGCGCATTTGGCGGCGGCCACCCGGACGGTAAAGGCCGCCAGGGCGTTGGCGGAATAGTTGAGCTGGCCGAAAAAAGCGCAGCCCGCGGCCACGAGGAGGCCGCCGGCGAAGTTTCCGGCGTACACAACGAGCCAGTTTTTCAGCATCCCCCTAAGGGGGGCCTTGCCGTCCAGGACGGTGATGGGGAGCAGGCAGTTTCCCGTAAAAAGCTCCGCCCCGGAAACCACCACCATCCCCAGGCCGAAGGCGAAGATCACCCCCATGACGAGCCGGGCAATTCCCACATTGGCGATATCGTGGGCCGCGGTATTCGCCACCGCCGCGGCAAGGCCGATAATAAGCCCCGAGAGGATCCCCAGCGCGAACATCTTCCACACCGGGAAATTGATCTTGGCGGCCCCGGCGGAAACGTAATTTGACGTAACTTCCTGAGGGGTAAACAGGTTCATACCATCCTCCTCACCGGGATTTTCCGGCACACGTTCAGGCTATAGCCGGAAGGCAAAACTTACCCGGCGGCGGCCTTGGCCGCTTCGATCACGTGACGCACCAATACGGCGGTGGTTACCGTGCCTACCCCGCCGGGCACCGGGGTAATCGCCGCCGCCAAGGGTTCCACTTCGGCAAATTTCACGTCCCCGCACAGAGCGCCGCCGTCTTTGACGTGGATCCCCACATCAACCACCACCTGCCCTTCCCGGAAGTGGTCTTTACCGATGCTTTCGGGTTTCCCCGCGGCCACAATAACGATGTCCCCTTCCCGGACAACGGCGGGGAGGTCCCGGGTTTTGGTGTGGCAGATGGTAACGGTGCCGTTTTTGTGCATCAGCATCATCGCCACGGGCCGGCCGATAACCAGGCTGCGGCCCACCACGGTTACCCGCTTCCCCGCGACTTCTATCCCGTAATGGGCGAGGATCTCCAGGCACGCTTCCGCGGTACAGGGGGGGAAGCCCTGGGGGGTTCCGGTGAACACCCCCGCCAGGGAACCGTCGGTGATGCCGTCTATGTCCTTGGCGGGGAGCAGCGCCCCCCGGACGATCCGGTCGTTGATGTGGGCGGGCAGGGGCCGGAAAAGGAGGACCCCGTGGACCTGGGGGTCCCCGTTTATCCCCCGGATGACCTCAAGCAGGGCTTCCCGGCTCGTATCCGCGGGGAGGACGTAATTCTTGACCGCCACCCCCGCGGCGTCGCAGCGTTTTTTCGCGCCCCGTTCGTAGGAAATGTCATCCTCCCGTTCCCCCAGGCGGACGATCCCCAGGGCCGGGACGATCCCCCGCGCTTTTAGGGCTTCCGTATCCCGCTTCATCCCTTCCATCATGGCATCGGCCACGTCTTTCCCTTTTAATATCCGCGCCATAACCGCATCCTCAATCTTTTTTCAGGCAATTTTTTACGTCCCCAAAAATACGTTCCGCCAGGGGGCCGTATTCGGCGAGGAGGGCGTCCGCTTTCCGGTTGTATTCCCCGGCCGCGGCCCGGTCTTTCATGGCCGCGGTGTTGATATACACGTTGAGGCTGGCCCCGGACAGGGCGGCCTTGCAGAAAATCACCCCCACCCCGGCGTCGCTCACCGCAAGGCGGCTTCCCTTGGCGGCGAATTCCTCCTGGAGCCGGATGGCCTCGCCGCACTTCGCCATAATTTCCAGGGGCGCCGAGCAGGCCTCCTTGAGGGCGGCCTCCATGACCCGGTCCTTTTCCCGCCGCTGGTCCTCGGTCTCCTTGGGCATACCGTAAGCCCGGGAAAGGGGCTCAAAGACCTCGGCGTCCCGCCGCACCAGGGCAAGGAATTCCCCCTGGAGCTTCTCCGCCGCTTCCCGCAGGCGGATCATGTCCCCTTCCACATCGGCGTACTTTTTTTTCCCCACCGTGAGGGCCCCCACCATGTTTCCCAGGGCGGTTCCCACGGCCCCCACCAGGGCCGAGGCGCCCCCGCCGCCGGGGACGGGGGCCGCGCCCCCCAGGAGAGAAACAAATTCGGCGCAGCTTATTTCCGTAAAATTCATCGTCCGTCCTTTCTTTGCATAACCACGCAAAAAATCCCGATTACGGGGCATACGTTAAAGCAGCGCCGGTTTATTCTCGATTGAATAAATCAGCGCTTCCCTAGAAGAGGCCCGATATTTTGCCCGCGCCGTCCACGTCGATCTTTTCCGCCGCCGGTACCGGCGGGAGCCCCGGCATGGTCATAATGTCCCCGGTCAGGGCCACGATAAAGCCCGCCCCGGAGGAGATTTTGAGGTTCCTGACCGTCAGGGTAAAGTCCTGGGGCGCGCCCAGGAGTTTTTGATCGTCCGAAAAACTGTATTGGGTTTTGGCCATACAGATGGGCGCCTTGCCGAAGCCCAGGGCTTCAAGCTGTTCCATCTGCTTGACCGCGGCGGGAAGGATGTTGACGTCCGCGGCGTGGTATATCTTGGCGGCAATGGCCTTGATCTTATCGGCGATGCTTTCTTCCAGCTCGTAACTGTAGCGGAATTTCGAGGGCTGTTCGCAGAGGCGCACCGCCTCTTCCGCCAGCTTGATCCCCCCTTCGCCGCCCTTGGCCCAGACTTCACTCAAGGCGACATTGACCCCCAGCTCCTTGCACTTCTTTTCCACCAGGTCCAGCTCCGCCTTGGTGTCGGTGGGGAAGGCGTTGATCGCCACCACCGCGGGAAGCCGGAACACCGTGGTGATGTTTTCCACGTGCTGCAGGAGGTTCGGCAGCCCCTTTTCCAGGGCGGCAAGGTTTTCCCGGGAAAGATCCGCCTTTGCCACGCCGCCGTGGTGTTTCAGCGCCCGGACCGTGGCGACGATGACCACCGCCGCGGGGGTCAGACCCGCAAAGCGGCATTTGATATCGAGGAACTTTTCCGCCCCCAGGTCCGCGCCGAACCCGGCTTCGGTAACCACATAATCCCCCAGCTTCAGGGCCAGCCGGGTGGCCATCACGGAGTTACACCCGTGGGCGATGTTGGCGAAGGGGCCGCCGTGGACAAAGGAGGGGGTGTGTTCCAGGGTCTGCACCAGATTGGGTTTGAGGGCGTCCTTGAGGAGGGCCGCCATGGCGCCCGGGGCGTTAAGCTGTCCCGCGGTAACGGGCTTGGCTTCGGAGTCCTTGCCGTAGGTGTAACCCACAATAATAGAAGCCAGCCGTTTTTTGAGGTCGTCGATCCCCGATGCAAGGCAGAGGATCGCCATAATTTCGCTGGCCACGGTGATGTCATAGCCGTCTTCCCGGGGGGAGCCGTTGGCCTTGCCCCCCAGGCCGTCCACCACAAAACGGAGCTGCCGGTCGTTCATGTCCACGCAGCGGCGCCAGGTGATGCGCCGGGGATCGATGTTCAGTTTATTCCCCTGATAAATGTGGTTGTCGATCATGGCCGCGAGGAGGTTATTGGCCGCCCCGATGGCGTGGAAGTCCCCGGTAAAGTGGAGGTTGATGTCTTCCATGGGGACCACCTGGGCGTAACCGCCCCCGGCGGCGCCCCCCTTGACGCCGAAGACGGGCCCCAGCGAGGGCTCCCGGAGGGCGACGATCACCTTTTTCCCGATCTTTTTAAGGCCGTCCGCAAGGCCCACGGTGGTGGTGGTCTTCCCCTCCCCCGCGGGGGTGGGGGTAATGGCGGTAACGAGGATCAATTTGCCGTCTTTTTTGCCGGCGTTTTCGGTCAAATAGTTATAATCCACCTTGGCCTTGTAATTTCCGTATTGTTCCAGGTATTTTTCATCAATACCGGCGGTTTTCGCGACCTCCAGGATATGTTCCATCTTGGCGGCCTGGGCGATTTCAATATCGCTTTTCACTTCACTCATAACTCATCTCCCTCCGTAGTGGTAAACTCCCCTTCATGGGAAGCGTCCCCACGGTCCGAACCGCGGGTATTAGGTCGTTAAAGCAGCGCCGGTTTATTCCCGATTGAATTAATCAGCCCAACGTAAGGTTTGGAAACCCTCATGTATACCGAAGTCTGATGCCGGAATCCAGGACGATCCTGGTTACGTCGGCGCTCTTGTTCAGGGCGTAGACGTGGATGCCCTGGAGGTCGGTGTTCATGTACGCCCAGAGCTGTTTGACGGTGTATTCCATGCCGGCTTTTTTGAAGTCCGCCGCGACCTGCTTGACCACTTCCTCACTGGCCCCGCGGACCGGGGTGTATTTACCGATGATCGCCGCCAGTTCCGCGGGGATCGAGCAGCCGTTGGACAGGGTCATGTTGATGATCGGGTCCCGGGAGAGGACGGGCATGAGCCCCATAATAAAGGGAATGGTAACGCCGGCCTTGCGGCATTTTTTGACCCACCGCTCGTAGGCGGGGACATCGTGGCAAAGCTGGCACATCACAAATTCCGCGCCCGCATCCTGTTTTTCCCGGATAAAGGCGATATCCGACTCCTCGCTGACGGCGATGAGGTGCTTTTCGGGATCCCCCGCGCAGGCTATGGCAAATTTATCCCCAAAACTTTCTTTTAAAAAGCGGATCAGGTGGTTGGCGTTTTCAAAATCGCCGCCGGTGGTGGTTTTGAGTTTGCCGGTTTCGGGGTCCCTGGGAAAATCCCCCCGCATGGCCAGAATGTTTTCAACCCCCAGGTCCAGGTATTTTTGTATTTTGTCTTTGATTTCGCTTTTTGAATGGCCGATACAGGTAAAATGGGTCATACAGGTTACGTTATTTTGGGTAATAAAATCGCATATTTCGATGCTCTTACCCACATTGGTCCCGCCGGCGCCGTAGGTGCAGCTGATAAAGTCCGGGTTAAAACGGAAGAGTTCTTTCAATTCGGTCTGTAACTTGGGGACCCCGTCGTCCTCCTTGGGAGGGAAAACCTCAAAAGAAAAGGTCATTCGTTTCTTTAAAATTTCAGGAATTCTCATCACGCCTCCTTGTTTTACGGAAAAAATTGAAAATTCTTCCCA
>JAITKD010000128.1 GCA_031278575.1 Spirochaetaceae bacterium
GACTGGAAATCACCACCGGGGGCCGGCGGCAGCACGACTACCGCGCCCTCCTGGAGGTGCTTCCCAAATTCGGCCTTAAAGAAGCGGACATCGCGGGGTACCGGGTCTTTAAATACGGCTGTCCCCCCCACGGGGGCTTCGCCATCGGCTGTGAGCGGCTCACCCAGAAGATCCTGGGGCTCACCAACGTCAAAGAGGCGAGCCTCTTCCCCCGGGACCGTAAACGGATTACTCCGTAAACCCACCAGACGCAGCATAGTCAAGCGCCGACAGAACTTACAACGGCTTCCCGGCCAAAACCTCCTCATAGTCCTGATGGTTTTTTTGTAAAAGCGCGGGAGGGTCGAGGCCATAGGGCCATTTGGCGGCACATTGACCGCAGTGAATACAGTCTTCAACCTTTTTCATCATCTCTTTGCCTTGGGCCGACAGCAACATCTCCAGGGGCGCCCGCCTGAGTAACCGCGAGGCCCGGGCGCACATATGGATCACGATTCCCTGGGGGCAGGGCATACAGTACCCGCAGCCCCGGCAGAAATTACCCTGTAAGTCCTGACGCTCCCTTTCGATACCGGACAGCATTTCTTCGGTTAGCGCCGGCGGGTTTGTTATGTAAGAGATAAATTCATCCAGTTCCCGTTCCCGCTGGATACCCCAGATGGGAATAACGTTTTCAAAACGGGCCATCCACGCGCAGGCGGCCGCGGAATTGGTGATAAGCCCCCCTGAAAGGGCTTTCATGGCGATAAACCCCATCCCCTTTTCCTTACACGCGGCGGCCAGGGCCAGGTCTTTTTCGGCGCTCAAATAACTCAGGGGAAACTGGAGGGTATCGTACAACCCCGATTCTACAGCTTCCCCGGCGATATTGAGGCGGTGATTCGTAATACCGATAAAGCGGATTTTCCCCTGTTGTTTCGCCTGAACCATGGCATCATAAAGCCCGCTGGGATCGCCCGGTTTGGGACAAAACGACGGGTTATGAACCTGGTAAATGTCGATATGATCGGTTTTTAATAGGCCAAGGCTGGTCTCCAAATCATCCCAAAATTGTTCGGCTCTGCCGGCGGGGGTTTTGGTGGCAATGATGAGCTTATCCCATCGGCCCCCAAAGGCTTTTCCCAGCTTTTCCTCGCTGTCGGTGTAGCCCCGGGCGGAATCATAAAAATCTATACCGCCGTGATAAGCCTTCTTCAAAAGGGCCACCGCCTCATCGGTGGGTATTCTTTGGATCGGCAACGCGCCGAAACCGTTTTGTTCCACCCGTATTCCGGTTTTTCCAATCGTTATTTGCGCCATTGTGAATTTTCCTCCCGTTGGGGTAAATGAACCGGAACAGCGCGTGAACCGAAGGTTGTGGGTAGTTAACTAAAGCCTGTCCCTCGAACCGAAGGTTCGCGCCAACCGGGTTTTGGAACAGGCTCGACTACCAATGAGTTTACCACGGGTCCGAAAAACCGTCAACAAAAATTTATCCTTGGTTTTAAAGTCCCGCGGGCATAAGAAAGGGAAACCGGTTATCCGCCCAAAAGCTGAAAATAGTCAGGCGGCGGGGCGCTGATATCCAGGGAATATCCTAAAAGGGGAAGGGGGATAACGAGCCGGGCGGAGTGGAGGAGGAGCCGCTTGAGCCCCATGGTTTTTCTGAGTTCTTTATTCAAGGCGAAATTTCCGTATTTATCATCCCCCAGGATGGGATTCCCCCGGCGGGACAGGTGGCGGCGGATCTGATGGGTACGGCCGGTACCCAGTTCCAGTTCCAGGAGGGAAAATCGCCCGTTGTCCTCCAGTAATCGATAGGAGGTCTCCGCGTTTTGGAACCCCCGCCTGCCGGAAAGCTCCTCCCGGATGATCCCCTCCGGGGAATCCGGCCGCCCGGCGCACACCGCGAGGTACAGCTTGATGATACCCCGGCGGGACTTCCCCGGGGCAAAGAGGGCGGAAAACCGGGCGGCGGCCTCCCGGTTCTTCGCCACGAGGATAAGTCCGGAGGTATCCTTATCAAGGCGGTGTACCAAAAGGGGCCGGGGGGATCGCTCCGCTGCCAGGATCCGGTCCAGGGAAGCCCCCACCTTTTCCCCTCCCTGTACCGGGAGCCCCGCGGGTTTATTGAGGATGATACATTCGTCGTTTTCAAACAAGAGGGGAATATTTTTCAAAAAAACTCCTGGGTTTTCCTTTTTAGTTGGGATAGCCCAACGGGATCTACCGATTATTATAATACCATGAAAAAATCAATTAGTCCGGTTGTATCCCCTTTCCGGGACATCCTGGTGATCCTCTTCTTTTTTGCGGGGATAAGCCCGGTTTTTATGACAGCCGAGCCCCTCTATTCCCCTACCTGGGGGTTCCGTATGGACCTTCCCGAGGGTTATACCTACCGGGGCGGAAACGGGACGGATCGGTTTTCCTTTTTTTCCGACGGCC
This sequence comes from Spirochaetaceae bacterium, assembly GCA_031278575.1. Lineage (GTDB taxonomy): Bacteria > Spirochaetota > Spirochaetia > Treponematales > Breznakiellaceae > JAIRMO01. Next base: position 2,428 of record JAITKD010000128.1, read on the forward strand.
AGGGGGGCCTTGACGCGGCGGTTTATGCCGGAACCGCCTATCCGTCCCCGGAAGCCCTGACAGCGGATATTCAAAAACGGCTGGGAAACCGGGGAGAAATCGTTTTTTTTGAATACCGAAACAAAAAAGCCGCGCTCCTGGAATTGGCCTTTGCGGCCGGGGAAGGGGCTGCTTTTGAAGGCTGGGGACTCTGTGTTGAACTGGCAAAAGGCGGGGAACCCACCGGCCCCTCCTCCCCCCCCTGGTTAGTGGCGTTGGCCTACGGTCCCGCCGGGAAAGGGGAACTGCAGAACCTCCATTTATCCGCCCTGGATTCCATTGCCCCCTCCGAGGCGGATAGATATGCCCCGGGGCCTATTACGGAATTTACCTATCCCCGGGGCGGCCGGGTTACCGCTAAGCCGGCGGGGCTTGATCTCCCGGTTCCCCTTCGGGAGTTCGATGCCCAGGGCGCCCAAGCCCTGGTGGACCGGGAATTCGCCGTCCTCAGGCTTTATGGGAACTCCCCCGTGCGGAAAGAAGCCTGGGCCCGTTTTTACCGGGCCGTATACCGGGACTCCTTTGAACGGCTGGCCGGCGCCGCCTTTGCCTTGGAACGGTACTGGAATGTACCGGCCGGGAACGATCCGGCCGATCCGGGAACAACGGCGGCCCCGGACAGGGCCCTCGCGGAAAAGGCCCTGAACTGGGTGCAATCCTTTACCTATGAACGGGATCTCCTGGGCAGCGACTTTGTGAACCTGGTAAGCGCCGCCTTTGAAGGCCGGGGAGACTGCGACAGCCGGGCCCTGCTCTGGGCCCTCATCCTGGAACAGGCCAATATACCCGGGGCCATCATGGTTTCCGCCGAATATAAACACGCCATGGGGCTGGCGGATCTGCCCGGAACCGGCGCCCGCTTTCCTCTGGGGGATACCCGTTGGCTGGTGGCGGAAACCACCGCCCCGGTTTCCCTGGGCCGTATCAGGGCGGATGTAAGCGAAATCTCCCGGTGGATGGGGATCCGGTTTGAATAGGGGTATCGGTACGGTCCGTTTACGTCCCGTACTCCCCAATCAAAAGCGCATGGGCCTCTTCGGGGGTTTTTGTCGCCAGCAAGGCGTTTCTGAGTTCCTGATTTTTAAGGCGGGCGCTGAAAAAAGAGAGGGTCTGGAGATAATAGGCATGCTGATTATACGCCGCGGCAATCATAAAGATCAGCCGGACCGGTTCGTCATCCAGGGCCTGAAAATCACTGATATCGGTCTGGCTGATCCCTACGGAAACCACGAGATCCGTAACCGAAGCCAACCGAACATGGGGTATGGCAATACCCCTGCCCATGGCGGTACTCATCAATTCTTCCCGCTTTAAAATCTCCTGGGATAATTCCTGCTGGTTTTTTACCTGAGGGGCCTTGGAAAGATTTTCCGCCAAGGCCAAAAGGGCATCCTGTTTGGCGGAATAATTAAGAAAAAGGATCCGATCCGGAGAAATCACCGTAGCGACATGGATAGAATTAAAGTAGGGATTCAACTTATTGGCCGATAAATGACCATTTACCCAATTTTCGATTTCCGTTTTTTTGAACCGCCATACCGTCCCTATTTTCCCCGAGGGAATTTCCCCTTTTTGCGCCCAATCATAGACAGTCCGCTCGGAAACCCGTAAATACCGGGCAACCTCTTCTATGGTCAATATATCATCGTCTATCATTGCCGCTCCCTTTATGGTAAACTTAAGTTTATGGAGGCTGTTTCAAAACTCCGGTTTGGAAACAGCCTCCATGGTTAAAGTATTGTATTATACCGTAAAACATGTCAAGTCATCGCATAAAGCCTGTTCCATCGAACCGGAGGTTCGTACCAACCGGGTTTTGGAACAGCCTCAATTGACAGAATATCTATTACTTACTATAATACAGAATAGGGAAAAGTGTGGTTAAAACAAAACAAAAGTACTGGCTTATTGTTGTCCTCCTTGTTTTTATTTTGTATGTTTTTATTGCCGCCCGGCCGATACCGGTAGAAACCATTCTGACATCCCAATGGTTACGATCCCTTGAGTCCGATTATCCTGATTTTGAAGATCCCGGCGCCCTTATCCCCTTTGAACTGGGGGGGCGTTTTGGTTATGTCGGTACCCAGGGCCATTTTACCCTTAACCGGGTTACCCAGGGATATGTCTCCCTCTCACCGGAGGCATGGGCGGAATATCAAGCCCTGCCTGAATCCATAGACATTCGGAACCCCCAAAACACCCGGATACTAACCATAGAAAACAGCCGGGGGTATCCTAAATTTTTGGACGGCCGGATATTTATGATTAACCATGAGCAAATGTCCCTCTCTTTAGTGGATGAAGCCGGGGCCATACAATGGACCCATGATTTTGCATCCCCCCTTACGTATATGGATGCCGCCGCCGGTCTTGTATTAACCGGTTCCCTGGACGGTACGGTGGAACTTTTGGATGGCGGCGGCGGTTTGGTTTTTCCCCCCTATGAACCCGGGGGGTCCCGGTATTCGGTGATCCTGGGCTGCCGGATATCCCGGGATGGTTCAAAACTGGCGATAGTTTCGGGCATAGATCCCCAGCGGTTCCTCCTTTTAGAGCGGTTCGGGGATTCCTACAAGGTCATTTACCATGAGTTTTTATCGGAAGGGTTCAGGCGGGAAGTACATCTTGCTTTTATTGATAATGACCGTCGTATTGTTTTTGAACGTAACGGGGGATTGGGGATCTATACGATTCAAACCAGGGAAAGTTTGTATTTGCCCCTGGAGGGGGATATCTATGCCATAGACGGCAGCGGTAATGACGGGCTTCTGTTTGTTATTACCGCGGAATCGGCTCCGCGGAAAAATTTGGTGGTGGTCCGGCTCCCGGGAACTAAAATTATTGAAGCCCCTTTTACCAGTCAAACCGCGTTTCTTGCCCGTCAAGGCTCCCGTATTTTTATCGGGGGAGGCACCACCATGGCTTCCTTTGAGCTGGATAAAAAATGAAGGGGCCTGCGGCTGTTCAGGACTGAAGTTTTGAAACAGCCTCAGCTATCAATTCCTTGAATAACAGAAAGAGAAAATGGATATGATGCGGTCTATAAAAAAATCAGGTCCCCTTTGTTTTTTCCTCCTGGTTTTTGGGGGAGGTATACCGTTTTTGGGGATTACCGCGCTTTATCCCATGGATTGGCCCGCGCCGGACGCCCCCATTATCCGTAATTTTGGATGGAACGACGCGGGTTATCCTGCCTTAGGTAACATTTTTATGACCGAAGGGCCTATCCGGGCCGCGGATACGGGGGAGCTGCTTTTTTATCACAGCCCCTCCAACACCGCATCGGTACTGCCTTCTCCCTTGGGTTCCTGGATAGCCCTGGAGCATGGGGATGGGATCATCGGGATATACAGCCGTTTTAAAGACGCCGCGGCCCCTGCGTTTCCTGATATAATAAAAAAAGATATGGTCATCGCATCGGCGGGCCAATCGGGATGGACAAATCAGGAGGGATTTTATTTTTCCCTGTTTGATCGACGGGAACGGCGTTGGGTTAATCCTTCCACGATAATTACTCCCCCGGAGGATACCCGGCCGCCCCAGATCGAATCGGTGCGGCTGAAAAATGACCGGAATAACCTGATCGATCTTTCCCTGACAAAGACCATACGTCAGGGCCGGTATACGATTCAGGTGGCGGCATCGGATACCCGGATGAATCCCAATGAACCGCCCCTGGCCCCCTACCGGATTGTATGTTCTGTTAACGGGATCGAGATTGGGGTTTTAAATTTTGAAACCTTTTCGACCCGGGACGGGGTATTGATGGTGTATCGTAACCGTTTGGTCCCGGTCCGGCAGGTTTATGTCCCTAATTCGGCCTTTGAGATCGGTGAAGCGGAGTTTATCCGGGGACAGGCGGCCCTGACTATCATCGTCCAGGATATTACCGGAAATGTTCAAAACAACCTATACCGCTTTCAGGTTGAATAAGGGCGGGTATGGCGCCTATTAAAACCTGGTCCACCCCGGTACGGGATGAGGAGTCTTTGCCCATCCCCTGTGTTATATGCGGTTCCCGGCAATTCCGGCCCCGGCTTTCCTGTGAGGGCTTTTCGTATGCCGCTTGCGGCGGGTGCGGCCTGGTCCAAATAAATCCCCAGCCCCTGAACCAAAGGGTGATGCGCCGGTACCGGGAGGATCACGGGGAAGCCTATCTTTCTTATGAGCTGGCTAATGAGGCTGCTTTTTTACGGCTCCAGGAGTTAGCCCTGGCGGACGCCGGTTTTTATGAATGGGAAAGGGGGTTGAACAAAGAACCTCCGCCCCGGGCGCTGGATGTGGGTTGTGCCACGGGTTCCCTGCTTGGCCTCTTGCGGGAACGGGGCTGGCAGGTCCGGGGGGTGGAAATCAGTACCCCCCAGGCGGAATACGCCCGGCTGAAGCGGGGCCTTGACGTCCGGGGGCTTCCCCTGGAAGAAAATAATTTTACGGAAAATGAATTTACCCTGGTTCTGGCATCCCATGTGATCGAACACCTAAACGATCCCGCCGCCTTTGTCAGGGAAGGGTACCGGATCCTCTCCCCGGGGGGGCTTTTCTTGGTTACCACCCCGAATATAGCCGGGTTCCAGGCCCGGCTCTTTAAAAGCCGCTGGCGTTCCGCCATATTCGACCACCTGTACCTCTTTTCGGTTAAGACCCTGTCCCAATTACTCCTCCGGGCCGGGTTCGGCATTGAGCGGGTTCTTACCTGGGGAGGGCTGGCGGCGGGTACGGCTCCGGCGCCGCTTAAACGCTGGGCTGACCGGGGGGCAAAAAAATTCGGCTGGGGAGACGTGATGCTTATTCGGGCGGTAAAAAAGGGTAGCGACCATTCTTGCCCCCCGCCGTTGGCCCGCCGCTTTGAATTGCGATGTTTTTAGCGGAATTTATTTGAAAACTAAAATTTTCGATCAACTCATTAAAGCAAAACGGCCGGTCAAGCGCATATATTCTATATGAGATCATTACGGATACTGAAGCAAGGGGTGTGGTACGAAATCCGTACCCGCGTCAACAACCGGGAACCGTTGTTCCGTCAGGGGACCGGCGCCGCGGGGTCTGTCCCCAATAAGGCCCTGGCGCTGTTCGCCCGGGTGTTCCGGGAGACGACCCTTCGGTTTGTCTTCGAGGTTCGCGGACTCTGTCTTGCCGATGACTGGCTCACGTTTTATATCAAGCCGGCGGACGGGCTGGAACTTCCGGCTATCATGCAGTGGCTGAAACAGGTGTTCGCCCAGCGGTACAACCGGCTGGACGGCCGGATCGGGCATATCTGGGGGGACCGGTACGGGTCGCGGATACTGGAGGGGGAGCCGCCGGAGGAGGAGGCCGGAGCGGGGCGGGGGGATACGGACGCTGGGGTCAGACCCTGTTGTACGGACACTGGGGTCAGACCCCGGTATGGAGAAACGGCGATCCAAACCGCTTTTCTCCTCATATTCCCCCTTTTCCCCGCCCCGGCGCCCGGATAAACGGCGCTAATCCACCCGGAGTTTCGCGGCAACCTTCTTTTCCACCCCAAGCCGAAAACGCTCAGGGGAGAGGCCGGTCCTGAAACAGGCAGGCAATCCAAATGGCGGGTCACGTTTAACCTTCAGGGCGGGGAGGTTCATTTAAAAAAGCACCATACCCGACGAGGTCCTTTCCGCGCGGGTCCTTACGGAAAAATTCTGAATCCCACGGAAGCGACTACCCCCACCGTCGGCTTGTAATAGGCATCACCGTCGGAAATAAAATGAAAGGGCCGGTCTTCTTCGGATCCAGGAGGGGCATCGGTGGCGGAAAATTGGATTGCCACGATCCCAAAATCCCCATAAACGGATACGGGTATTTTTTCGGTTTTAAAGTTGTAGGCCCCGCCGATTTTAACAATATGGCTCCACTGATACACCCCATCCCGGAGGAAGTATTTTTTGGTATTATCGTCATAAACCTGTTGATCTTCAAGACCGCTTCCGTCAACCCGGCCGGGTCCATATTCGACCCCGTGACGTATCATCTGGTACTGGAGAAATCCCCGGGCTCCGGGTTTTATCAGGGATTCAAAACGTACCAAGAACTCATCCGAATTGGGGTGCAGGTAATAACCCAAGGACTCCCCGGTGTTGATATAATTCGTTGCCATCCCCTTGGTGATGTCCCCCATATCACTCATGGAAGCGGCTTCATTGTACCAGGGCGCCACCGTATAGGGATGGGTATAACAGTAGGGCTCAATTTTAGTATACCGCAGGGTTACGGAGGCAAAGGGAAGCCAGGGCAGCCGGGCCTTTGCCCCGGCCTGGAGGGCGTACATATTCCGGTCCAGGGTAAAAAAGGTAGAATTTAACGAAGGCTTGGCTTCGTCCAGATAGGCGGAAAACCACCATTTTCCTTTTCCCAGAATAAAACCTTCGATGTTTCCGTACAGGGCAAGGTTATCAAAATCCCCGATATTATTCTGATACACCAGGTTACTGTTAGCGGGATAAATATATCCCAGCTCAAACCGTTTGGGCCAGATAACGGAGGCGCCTAGATCCACATGGAAATATTTGGTATTTAATTCCAATAGGGCCGCTGAAAAGGCGTTTTGATAGTGGTAGGCATCATATTTCATTTCATTGGTCCGGGCCCAATATTCAAGAACCCCGGTCAGGGAAGAAAGCCGAAGCCAATCAATCAACAAATAGGTCCCTTCAATAGCCAGAAAGGGACGGGCATGGGCGTTAAGAAAAAGGCTGGCGCCGTTTCCCTCGGCCCCCCAGTCCCGGCGCATCCGGCCAAACCGGAATTGCAGCCGGTTATCCATATAGGAGGCGTCGATTTCAGAGATAACTTCATATCCAAAGGATAAAGCATCCGGCCAGCCCTTAAAATTTTCACCGGTCAGGGGGTTAAAAACTACCCCGTCCCAGATTCCCAAGAAGGTGTAGGGAAAATAGGAGGTAATTTCATAGGTTTCGGGAACCGTGATCGGACCGTTTCCATTATCGTACACATAGGAGGGGTGTTTTTCCCGTTCTACCATATAAAATCCCGGCCTGAAATTAAAATCATAAGAAACATGATTACCGATATCCCCGTCAAGGTAAAAATCCACCACATTCGTGGTACCAACGCTGAGGGGATTTTTGAAATTCACCGCAAAGGTACTGTCCCAAAAAACTCCCCCTTCAAAGGAATAATAGGAACCGTTTTTTAGGGGACGTACCGTATAATAGGCCCCCCGCTTCCAGTCCAAGCCCTGGGCGCGTTCAAAGCCGTCCAAAAAACCGGAAATGATGGACCGTTCGGTATCGCTCAGTAAACCGGGGGCGGCATTGAGGATTTCGGTCAATATTTCACGGACGGTCAATTCCGACCAGGGTCTGGCCGAAGAAGGGATGCCGCACAAACCCCGCAGGGCGGCATTATCGATAAGATGATACACATCGTTGTCCAAAGGAACCGACTTATGCTGCTGGGCCGGCAATAAAACGGTCAAACAAAACAACCAGATAAACAAACCAGCAACAATTTTACCTTTTGTCATCATAAAGACTCCATTAAAAAACAGCGTTGTTCGGAAATTGAAGTTTCTGAACAACTTCCGCTAAAAACATCAGGCGAATCGGTTTCAAAATTATGGTCTTGAATCATTGAGGCTTAAAACTATCCCCGGCCGCCATTTTTAACTCTCTTCCAAATAGTTTACTCTCTTGCTTATGGCATGTCAAGATTTCGCGTTATTATGGCCGGCATTTAAAAAAAGAAGACCTGAACCACGAACCATAGCACGGTCAACACGTTACGGAGGGGGAGCGCTATGGGTCCCCAAAGGGAACCGCTATACCCCCCCTAAAAAGCCGTTTTTGACGCGGCTCCCCCTCGCTCCAGCCTCCTCGGGCTTCGCCCTGCGGTGGCTTCCGCTACCCCCACTCCTTTTTTCACGGTGTATATCCGTAACTGGTTGGACCGTGGGAAGCATAGGAAGCATAGTACCGCTATGCTCCGCTTGACTACGGTGCGGCTCATGTGTTTAACTCAAGGCAGGCCGCTTAATGGCGCCTGCCTAATGGGGTAAAGCCCCGGCTGTTCTGGCCTATGTTTCGATACACCCGCCTCTCGCAAAACACGGAATAGGTTGCTGTTTTTTATCGGGACGCCGGGTTACTGGACCTTGGATCGAGGACGGGTATTCATGGATTATGACTGTATTGTAATAGGCGGAGGCCACGCCGGTATCGAAGCGTCCCTGGCCGCGGCCCGGCTCGGCCTGTCCACCCTCCTCATCACCCAAAACCCCGACCGGATCGGGGCCCTTTCCTGCAATCCCGCGGTGGGGGGCCTCTCCAAGGGGAATCTGGTCCGGGAGGTGGACGCCCTGGGGGGGGAGATGGGGAAACTCATCGACGCGGTCATGATCCAGTACCGGGTCCTCAACCGTTCCCGTGGCCCCGCGGTCCAGGCCCCCCGGGCCCAGGCGGATAAACAAGCCTATCAGACCGCGGCCCGGCGGGCGGTGGAAAACCAGCGGGGGCTTGGGGTTTACCTGGACACCGTGATCGACCTCCTGGCGGCGGAGGGCCGGGTTTCGGGGGTGGTAACCCAACGGGGACATACCATCCTGGGACGGACGGTGATCCTGGCGGCGGGAACCTTTATGGAGGGGAAGATCTTTATCGGCGAATACGACGCCCCGGAAGGCCGGCTGGGGGAAGAAGCGGCCCGGGGCCTGGGGGGAAACCTCCGCCGGCGGGGTTTCCCCGTGGGGCGGCTCAAAACCGGGACCCCCGCCCGGATCGCCGGGGATTCCATAGATTATTCCCGGATGGAAAGGCAGGATGGCGAAACTCCGGCCCCCTTTTCCTTTGATATTGAGCCCGGCGCCGCCCTGGGGCGGCCTTCGGTCCCCTGTTGGATCACCTATACCACCCCCCGGACCCACGAAATAATCCGCCAAAACATCCACCGTTCCCCCCTGTACGGCGGCAAAATCCGGGGGGTTGGTCCCCGGTATTGTCCCTCTATTGAGGATAAGGTGGTCCGTTTCCCCGAACGGGACCGGCACCACATCTTCATTGAGCCCGAGGGACTTACGGTGAATGAAATGTATATGAACGGCGCGTCCAGTTCCCTCCCCGAGGACGTGCAGGAGGCCTTTATCCGCAGTATCCCCGGTCTGGAGGAGGCCCGGATAGTCCGGCCCGCCTATGCCGTGGAATACGATTACCTGGACCCGCTGGACCTCTATCCGACCCTGGAATCCAAACGGGCGGCGGGCTTGTTCGTGGCGGGCCAAACCAACGGCAGCTCCGGTTACGAGGAAGCGGCGGCCCAGGGCATCATGGCGGGGATCAACGCGGCGCTGAAACTGCGGGGGGAACCGCCCCTGGTCCTGGGCCGGGCCGATGCCTATATCGGGGTCCTGGTGGACGACCTCACCACGGTGGGTACCAAGGAACCCTACCGGATGTTCACCAGCCGGGCGGAACACCGGCTCATGTTACGCCACGATACGGCGGATACCCGGCTCAGTCCCCAAGGCCGGGCCCTGGGACTGGTGGACGATCAACGCTGGGAGCGGTTCCAAAAAAAGAAAGCGGCCCTGGAGGCGATTACGGAACTGATCCGCGGCCGGAAGGTTCCCGGCCCGGCGGAACAGGAGAAGGCCGGATCCCCGGAGGCCCTCCGCTCCCACGCCGGGGACAGCCTGGAACGGGCCCTGACGGATTCGGAAATAGCGGCGGCGGACCTTTTCCCCTATGCCCCGGAACTGGCGGATTACCCCCGGGAGTGGCTGGACCGGGCGGCGCTGGATACCAAATACGCCGGTTATATCGAAAAGGAAAAAAGGACCGCCGCCCGGAACGCCAAGATGGATGCCATTAAGCTCGATCCCGCAGCGGACTACCGGGCCGTCCCCGGCCTGTCCGCGGAATCCAAGGAAAAACTCTCCCAAGTCCGTCCCCTCACCGTGGGGCAGGCCGCCCGGATCCCCGGGGTACGCCAGGGGGATATCGCCCTGTTAATGGTACTGGCGAAAAAATGAGAGGAATTTTTGTTACCCCGCCGGTAAAAATTCGA
>JAITKD010000172.1 GCA_031278575.1 Spirochaetaceae bacterium
GAATCTCGAAAACAAAGCGCAACTTTGTCTCGCCAAAAACTATGTTAAAAATCTCCAAAGCCTTGCGCTCGCGAAACAGGGCCTCGCGGTTGTTGACGCGGGTGCGGATTTCGTACCACGCTCCCTGTTTTAATATTCGTAATGATCTCATGGATACTATATGGGATTGAAAAGCGGTTTTGCTTTAGTAAAGGGCTCAAAAATTTCAAATTCCGAACAAATTCCGCTAAAAATTCCCCGTAAAATTTTTGCGGGCCGCCTTTAGCCGCCTACGGCGGGTTTCCGTTTTCTCCTCCGGCGTCATCAATGGACTAAAAAAACGGCTCAATCAATAGTTATGGATAAATAGACATCCTGATCATCAAAAATTTTAAAGGGAATACAGAGGAGGCGTTTTCTTTCAAGGGGAAGTGCGATCATATGGGCCTTGCCTTTTATAATATAGGGCAGGGAAATAACTAATTTGAACATCTCCTGCAGGTTTTTTTTAACATTTCCGGTAACTATATTGACAATTTCGCCAATCGCGTCAATCACATCACTGTCCAGGTAGGTATGCTTGATCCCGGTTATGGTTTCGGTGATTTGTATAGCCGTTTCGGTTTTCATGGAAATAGATACCATCCCTTGGGTTTCACCGCTCAGGCTTATAATACCGCTGATATCCCATTTCTGAAAATCTTCCCGTGCAATAAAATAGGCCCGTCCGGCGGTTAAATCACATTTTACCATGTTTTTAAAAACCATGGTACAAACTTCAATAAAAGGATCTATGTATTGGTACATATCTATAATTATATCATAATAATCCAAGGGAAACTATATTCACCTTGCGGCAAGGTATTAAACCGGACTCCCGAATAAAAACAAACCGGTTTTCATGGAGAAAAGTGCGGAAGGTGTACCTCGGCGCGTTAAAAACAGGTACCGGCCGCGGCGGATGTTTTCCGCCGCATGATGCTACACCCCGTCAAGGGTTAAGCAAATTCAGGTACAGGCGGTAATTTTCCCGGTCAAAACACACAAAAATCACCTCTTGAATCCCCGGTGTTTCGGGGAGGGTCTTTTGCACCGTATCCAGGGCGATCCGGGCGGCCCCTTCCTTGGGGAAGCCGTAAACCCCGGTACTGATATTGGGAAAGGCTATACCGGAAAAACCCGCCTTTGCGGCAAGGAAAAGGCTTTTCCGGTAACAGGAAGCCAAAAGTTCAGACTCACCCCTGCGTCCGCCCTGCCAGACGGGGCCTACGGTGTGGATCACCCCCTTGCAGGGGAGCCGGTAGGCGCCGGTAAGTACGGCTTCACCGGCAGGGCAGGCTTCGGCCCCTTCCTTGCGCCGGGCCCCGGCGATACGCCGGCACGCTTCCAGGAGTTCAGGCCCCGCGGCCCGGTGGATGGCCCCGTCCACTCCCCCGCCTCCCAAAAGGCTTGAGTTAGCGGCATTTACAATGACATCCACCGTGAGTTTGGTGATGTCCTCCTGTTTAATTTCAATTTTTGCCATAGGCTCCTCTTGATTACCCTCTTCGGTATAGCGTAACAGCCGGTCTGCTATTTCCCGGGCTATTATTTCCGCTTTTTTTTGTTCCGTAAAAATAATCATATCGGCGGCCCCCCGGTATGACCAGGCCCTTCGTTCATGGAGGGTACGGTGGGTTTCCTGAGGGTCGGGGGTATTGAGAAAGGGGGGCAGGTCCCCGGTTTTTTCAGCCGTACGCCGTATCCGTTCCCAGGCCGTTTCGGGGGTAAGTTCCAGGGAGGCCAGGAGGATCCCTTCCGCCTGATCTAACCGGTCCATGGCGGGAGGGTTATCGATAATCCCCCCGCCCGCGGCAATCACCCGGAAGGGGGCCTTCCTCCCTTCACCGGACCGGGCCAAAAGGGATTCCAGGGCTTTGAATTCGGCGTTTCTGAAGACCGAAACCCCCGCTTGGTACAGAGTCCGGGGGGATTTTCCGGTTTGGGTTTCGATCAATTCGTCCAGATCCATAAATTCGCCCGGTAAAAGGGCCGCTAAAATCCTGCCGATAGTCGTTTTCCCCGAATGTTTCGGTCCCATCAAAAGGATCATCCGGGGGGACGTGGTTTTTTCCATGGACTATACCCTGGGGAAAAATTTACAGTAAAATAAAGGTAATGGACGAATTATGGGGCCTTTTATTACTGGCTATTATCACCCTTTTACCCCTTATATCGGTATATCTCTGGTTTCGGATAAGTAAATTTCCGATAAAGTTACCCTGGTTTTTGCTGGCCCTTTTGGGAGGCGCCGCGGCTCTTTTTATTGCCGCCTTAATCCAGAATTTTTTGCCCCGATCCGGCGATAATCTTACGAAGGGCTTTTTTTTCAAACTTTTTATTGAAATAGCCCTTACCGAAGAATTGGGCCGTTTTATGGTATTGCTGCTTTTGTTCCGGCTGCGATCTTTCTTTAACAAGCAGGCCCCGGAGGAAACCACCCCCTTCCTCTTGGGGCCCGCCACGGGGATACTTGCGGGGCTTGGTTTTGCCGCGGTGGAAACCGCCTCCTATGGGCCGGCGAACCTGGGCATCATCCTGATCCGAACTTTTACTACCGTACCCCTCCACGGATCCTGCGGCGCCCGGGACGGCGCGGCCGCGTTCTTATGTACCCGGAACCCCTTCCGGGCGATGATGCGTTTTTTTTCAGCGGTCATTATCCACGGTATATACAATTTTATGGTGGTCCGCTCCGGCATTTTCAGTATTTTTGCCATTCTCATCGCCGTTACCGCCCTGGTTTCCTCAATTCAGGAAATTCGCCCGCTATCCGACAAGGGCATCCCCCCCCGTGGTACGTCATTTTAATAGGCATAGGCCCTGAATCGTTTTTCCCCTTTGACAATTCCCGGTCTTACCAGAGGATGAGTTTTCCCCGATCCGGAAGGAAACCCCGGGCTTTGAGGGCTTCCGCGTATTCCCCGGCGGCGGCGGCTCGGCCGTTGATCCGTTCTATGGTGATTTTCCCCGCGGGGTTGACCGCCCTGATCCGGGGAAAGGAGAGAAAGGCCAGGGCGTTCCCCAGGGCGGGATCCTCCGGGGGGATAAAAACATCGATATCCATGCCCCCCCGCCGGGCGACAACCAGGAGTTCCGAACCCCGGAAACAGATCCGGGTGTTCTGCCGCCGCAGGGGGAGCCGGGGATCAAGCCCCTCAACGGCAAGCCCTGCGGGGCTCGCCGGGTCCGCGGCGTTCATCCAATAAATAGAAGTTTCCCCTTCGGCCTTATCCAGTTCTCCGGGGATCTCCGGGGCGGCGAATTGGAGGGAATTGATCCCTGAAAAGAAACGTCCCGCGATTACTTCCCCTGCCAATTCAAGCCGCCGGACGGCAGGGAGGAGCCGGGCCCAGGAAAGATGGGGGAGTTCCCGTTCTAAGAGGGGCCTGCAGAGGATACCCCAGCGCTTAAGGAGGAGCCGTACCCGGTCTCTTTCGAGGGCCTCTTCCTCCAGGGGATCGGCATCCGTAAATCCCCCGCCGGACGCCCCCGTTCCGTAGTCCGGTTCCAGGGAAAACCACCGGCCCGGTACCGGGGGGCCGGTTCGCCAGCGATCCCGCAGGGCCCGGGGAAGCCGTTTCGGCATCCCAAGGGGGAGGACGGGGAGGGCTTCCTCCTCCCGGGGTATAAAACCCCGGATTAACCCCCGGCGTACCGGTTCCCAGGAATCCGCGGAAAGCCGGCCCTTCCAAACTTCTTCCCAGAGGGCCCCGGCGCAGGAACTACTGTCCCGGCCCAGGGCGTCCTTTATTTCCCAAAAATCCTTGGGGAAATCAAAAAAAGCGGGATCCGGCCGGCCCGCAAAGGGAGGAACCTTCCCCAGTTCCGATCCCCCGGCAATATCCACCGCTTCAGGGGAACAAAAGGCGGCCCGTTCCTTGCCCGTGCCGTACCAGAGGAGTTCCCCCGCCCGGAGCTTTTGGTCCAGGATTTCCCCGGAATAGGCAGGCTCCCGAACGGGAAAGATGTCCCCTTCCCAGAGGGCCGCCGGGGCGGAATATCCCCCCAGGGTTTCCCAGGGCAGGGACCGGCCGCATTCGCGGGGGAGTATGCCCTGACGCCGGGCGAGAAAGGGGGCGAGGAGGGAAGCCGGCCGTTCCTTGACTTCCCGCCGGGCCCGTTTCCGGGAGAGGCGGAGGAGGAATTCCAGGTTTTCCCGGTCACAGATAAAATCCGGTTCCTCCCCGACTGTCACCTCCCGGACCAACGCCCCCGTCTCGGCAAGGGCATCCGCCGCCCCCTCGGCTTCCGCGGCGGTGAGGCCGAAGAGGGCCCCGATCCGGGAAAGGGACAGGGGCCCCTCATAACGAAGCCAGGAATCCATTAAAGCCGGGGCGTCTTTTTTCCAGGCGGGAGCCCATTCCCGGTGAACCACGACGGGGAAAGCCGCCCCTTCCCGCAGGACAGGACCGATCTTTCCTCCCAGGGTAGGGTCCGCTTCGTAATGTTCCCGGAGTTCCCCCGGCAGGACCCGGAGGAGGGCTTCCCATTCATCCGGGGGGATCGCCACCCGTTCCTTAACCCATTCCGCCAGGCTCCGTTCATCCTCGGGAGCCCAGCCGGGGAGTTCCCGTCTGAGCCGGGCGCAAAAATCCGCCGCCACCCCTGGGGACAGGGGTGGCCGGGACCGGGCGTTGTCCAGGGCTTCCTCAATGACCATGCCGGAAAGGGAAGGGCCCCCCTTCCGCAGATCCGACCGTTCGTCGTACTCATAGAGGAGGGTATTGGTTTCCCTCCAGACCAGGTCCCGGGCAAAGGGGCTCGGCGTCCGGGTCCGAAAGAAGGAAATTGCCGCCTTCCCCTCCCGGATATCCCGGAGGAGGCCGGTGAAGCCCCGCAGGTCAAACCGGTCCCGGAGGCAGCTCCGCCAGGCTTCAGCCACCGCGGGAAAGTCGCCGTAGGAGGCGACCCCGTCGAAGAGCCGTTTTGCCCTTTGCCGCAGAACCCAAAGGGGGGTCCGTTTCCCAAACCCCGCCCGGGGGAGGAGGAGGGACCGTTCCGCCGCTTCCCGGAAGGAGGCGCCGAAAATCCCGGAAGATTCAAAGCGCCGGTAAAACTGCCCTTCCCCCCGGAGCGTATCCCCCCGGATTTCTCCCAGGGCCCTGAGACAGCGGAGGAAAAGTTCCTCCGGGGTACCGGGAACGGACCGGGGCAGAAGCAGGAGCAGGGCATTATCGTCGGGGAAGGCTTCTACCCGGCTCTGAACGGCCTCTTCCAGCTCTTCCGCCAGGGCCATGGCCAAGGGGTAATTCACCATACCCCCCCGGAAACTGTGGAGGATTATCCGGTAGGAATCCCCCCGGCCTACCGGATCGTCGACGATTTCCACCGGGATAAACCCCGTCCCCGGCAGGGAAAGGTTCCCCTGGGCCGATTTTTGGGACAAGACAAAATCCGTAAGTTCCCGGAAGGCCGAATCGGAAAGCCCGGCGCCCGTAAAATAATCCCGGTTCCCCTCGGCAAGGGGGGCGAAAATTTCCAGGATCCGCCGCGCCAGGACGGGGCTGCGGAAAGCCGCCTCCGCCCGCCAAAAGGGGGTAAAATCGGCCCCTGCCGGAAGGGGGCTTGCCTCCACCGCTTCGGACCCTATGGAAAGGATCCGCCAGGAACGGTTGCCGAAGTCAAAACAATCCCCGATCCGGCGTTCCCAGACGAATTCCTCATCCAGCTCTCCAATCTTGGTTCCCTCCGGGGTCCGCAGGGAATAGGCCCCCCGGCTGGCGATCACCCCTCCGGAAGTGTAGAGGAGGAGCAGGGCCCCCTTGAGGGGGGAAAGTTCCCCGGTTTCCCCGTCCAGGTAGAGCCGGGGTTTTAACTCCCGGAGCCGGAGGGTATTGTAACGGCCGAGGAGCATCCGGATAACCCGGTCATAGGCGGAACGGGAAAGGGTTTTAAACACATAAAAACCCCGGAGGGTATGGTACAGCTCATCGACCTGCCGGTTTTTTTCCACACAGAGGGCGAGGATGATCTGGGCCAATATATCCAGGGGATTTTCTATTGACCGGGTTTCTTCGATTTCCCGGTCCCGCAGGGCCCCTCCCAGGGCCGCCGCGGCGAGCAGATCCAGGCCGTGGAAAGGCAGCAGCCTGCCCCGGCTTACCAGGCCGACCCCGTGACCGGATCTGCCTATCCGCTGGAGGGCCCCGGCGGCGGAGACGGGGCTCCCCGCGAGGATCACCTCCGCGACCCGGCCTATGTCTATCCCCAGTTCCAGGGAAGAGGTGGCCACCACACAGGGCAGCCGGCCCGAGACAAGGCCGGCTTCCACCTCCCGGCGGACCTCCCGGGAGAGGGAACCGTGGTGGGTAAAGGCGATGGTTTCTCCCGCGGCCTCGTTTAAAAGAAAGGCGATCCGTTCCGCCCGGCGGCGGGAATCGGTAAAGACCAAGGTTGAGGAGCCGCCGGTTTGGTTTAGGGCTATCCGTTCCCGGATGGTGTTGATGAGGACCGTGTAGCGCCTTCCGTAGCGGTCCGGTTTCCGGTTTTCCGTCTCATCCGGGGGAAAATCGATGACCACGTCGATTTGTTTTTCCGCCGGAGGCGCCACGACGGAGACCCGCCGGTTTTCGTACCCCCCCTCCAGGGGTTTAAGCCCCCCGACGAATTCCGCGGCCCCTTCGGGAGGGCGTACCGTAGCGGAGAGGCTCACCCGCTGGAACTCCCCGGCCACAAGGGCCAGGCGGTCCACCTGGCAGGAGAGAAAACTCCCCCGTTTGGTCCCCAATACCGCGTGGATCTCGTCGAGGATCAGGTACCGTACCCCCGCGAGGATGATCCGGCTCCGGGGATTGAGGAGCATGATGGCGAGGCTCTCCGGGGTCAAGGCCAGGATCGCCGGGGGAGTTTTAAGAAAACGCCGCCTTTCCCCCGGGGGGGGTATCCCCGGAGCGGGTATCCGCCCGGAGTTCCGGGAAGGGGAGGCCCCGGACCTCAAAACGGGCGCGGAGGGCGGCGATGGGTTCCAGGAGATTCCGCCGGATGTCTTCGTTCAGGGCTTTGAGGGGGGAGACGTAAAGTACCGACAGGGCCCGCGGCGGGTAAATCCCCCGGACAAGCCGGTCGATGGCCGCAAGGAAGGCGGTCAGGGTTTTCCCGCTTCCCGTAGGGGCCAGGGCCAGTATATGCTCCCCACGGGCGATCCGGGGCCACGCCTCCTCCTGTACTGCCGTGGGCTTTCCATAGGTTTCGG
>JAITKD010000251.1 GCA_031278575.1 Spirochaetaceae bacterium
GCGGGGCCCTACCGTGGTTTTGGAAGGGTCATAATAGTTCAAGTGACAGGAGGTTATTTGTACGTATATGGCGGATGTGAAAGTTTATTGGTAAAAGAGGGCGACCGGATCGGTCCCGGGACTGAACTGGGCAAGCTGGGAATTGACGCGGTTTCGGAGAAACCGCAGTTGTTTTTTCTGGTTTACCGGGGCAACGTTCCCACGGATCCCGCAAAAGCCCCCCGCGCCTAAGGGCTTTCACTTTTATCTTGCGTAATTAAGGCGTCCAAATTAAAAATTGGAAGAAGCCACAAGGGGTGGTTTATGTCAAAAACAGTGTCTACGGTAGAAAAAGTCAAAAAAAAGAGCTGGAAAAAGGGAGTTGTGTTGCATCTTATGGACGAAGCGAAACCGAAGCCGGCGGCCAGGAATCAGCGGACCGTTAATTCTTCAGTGTCTAAGAATTCGAAAAAAGCGAAAGCTGCTAAAGAAACGGATCCGTTGGCGTTATATTTCAAACAAATTTCAAAATTCCCTCTGTTAACCGTCCAGGAAGAACAGAATATCGGCGAAAAAATCGTAAAACTCCGGGATGAATTGCAGGCTTTCGCGAATCCCGGAGCGGGGGATGAAAATGCCTGCGCCAAGGCGAAGGCCGCCCTGGAGGGCTCCCTGCGTTTTTTTAAAAACAAAATGATCAATTCCAATCTTCGCCTGGTGGTTTCCATCGCGAAAAACTACCAGCACCGGGGCCTTTCCCTCCTGGATCTTATTGATGAGGGGAATATCGGGCTCATCGAGGCGGTGGAACGGTTTGATTATACCCGGGGCTGCCGCTTTTCAACCTACGGCACCTGGTGGATCAGGCAGGCGATTATCAAAAGCATCGCCGACAAGGGCCGGGTCATCCGCATCCCCATCCACATGCTGAATACCATCAAAAAATGTTATTTCGTAGCCAAACAGTTGACCCAGGATCTGGGCCGGGACCCCAGCGACGAGGAACTGTCCGATTATCTGGGAGTGCCTCTTTCCAAGATCAAGGAGATTGTAAAGCTTTCCCAGGAAACAACCAGCCTGGATACCATCGTGGATGACGGAAACCTTACACGCCTGGCGGATCTTATCAAGGATGATACCATGGAGGAGCCCTTTGAGATGGTTTTCTCCATGACCCTGCAGGAAACCATGGAAGATATCCTTTCCCACCTTTCAGAACGGGAAATGAAAATCATTCAGCTTCGTTTTGGTTTAGCCGGGGAGGGTCCTCTCACGCTGGAAGAAACGGGGAAACTTTTAGGGATTACCCGGGAACGGGTCCGGCAGATCCAGGAAAAAGCGACCTTTAAACTGCGGGGCCTCCGGGAACTGCACGAACTGAGGGGAGATCCTTAAAAAAAACGTGTCAGCCGAGAAAACGTGTCAGCCAGGTTGACAAGACGGGTACGTAGGTTACGAGGAGTACCACCGCCAACTGGATGAACAGAAACGGAAACACGTAACGGCAGATATCCACAAAAGACTTTTTAAACCGGTAGGAGGCGAGAAAGAGGTTCATCCCTACCGGGGGGGTAAGGAAACCCACCTCAAGATTGACGATAAAAATAATTCCCAAATGGACCGGATCAATGCCGTAAGCCTGCCCCAGGGGGGCAATCAGGGGGAGGACAATGAGGATGGCGGAGAAAATATCCATCAGACAGCCCACCACGAGGAGGCATACGTTGAGGAGGAGGAGGAAGACGTATTTTGACCGGATAGCCCCCAGCATCCATTTGGCAAGATTCGCCGGCGCCTGGGTATCGACAATATAATACGAAAGGGCTTTGGAAAGGGCGAGAATCGAAAGAACCCCCCCTATGATGGGGATTGCCTTGAGGAAGATTGCCGGGATGGATTTAAAGTGTATGTCCCGGTGAATCAGCACCTCCACGATAAAAATGTACAGCACCCCGGCGGCGCCAATCTCCACCAGGGAAAGGGTGCCGGTAAAATACCCGGCGATGAGAAACACCGGCAGGAGGATTTCCAGGAATGATCTTTTCAGGGCGGAAAGGGCCTTGCGGAAATCAAAAGGCTCCACGGGAATTTTGATCCGCACCGACGCGATAATGCCGAAGATGATCACCGCGGCCACGAGGATGACGCCGGGGATGATTCCCCCCAGGAAGAGGTGAAAAATGTTGGTTTGAGTGGTCGCCCCCACCAGGATGATGGGGAGGCTGGGGGGAAAGAGGAGGCCGATGCTCCCCACGGAGGTTAAAAGGCCGACGGAAAACCGTTCCGGGTATGCCGCGTGTTCCGAAAGGATCGCGTACAGTATGCCCCCCAGGGCCAGGATTGTTACCCCGGAAGCGCCGGTAAAGGACGTGAAGAAGGCGCAGATAATCACCGTAACGATGATCATCCCCCCGGGGAGCCAGGAAAAAAAGCTGCGGAAGGTAAAGACCAGCCGTTCCCCGGCCTTGCTTTCGGAAAGAAAAAATCCTACCAGGGTAAACAGGGGAATGGCGATGATGTTGTTATTGGTCAGGGCGGTGTAAATATCCGACGCCACCGAATCCATCTCCCCCCCGGAGGCTTCCAGCAGCAGCAGGGCCAGCCCCCCCATCACCACAAAGAGGGGGGTTCCCGCCAGAGCCGCGGCGATGAGGAACACCGTGGCCGGAATCTTGAGGTAATAGGCCAAAAGATACAAACGGTCGCAGAGATCAAAAACCGGATCGGGCAGATCAAAGCCCCAGATAAATTTTGCGATCACCGGGAAAGATACCGCCGTCCCCAGGACAATAGCCAGGACGGGGAAGATCCGTTTCCATCCGGCAAGCCCGGTCCGCCGGGCAAAACGGACGGCGATGACGCCGTAGCCAATGGGAATCATCAGGGCGAAGACCCGGTCGGAAATAAAGCCGATGATCCGCCCCTGAAGGCCGATTTTTATAAAGGAAACGGCGCTCCAGGCCACCGCGGTCACCACCAGGGCGGAAATGAGATCGGTAAAAATCCGGATCCGTTTCTTAACGGCATCCCCGGAAAAATGCTGAACCAGGGCAATGGCCAG
>JAITKD010000009.1 GCA_031278575.1 Spirochaetaceae bacterium
CCCGGGGAAAGTTCCAGATCCACCCCCCGGATAAAGGGCCGGCCCGGTAGTTCCACCGAAAGGCCGCGAATCCCCAAAACATCGGGTTTGGGGGCCGCGTTTATGCCTGCCGGGGGGGGTAATATGCCGCGCTTCGGGGCGGGGTTGTCGCTTTTTTGGGGGAACGGGGAAATCGGCGCCGAAGATCCGCCGGTTTTTTCCTCCCCTTCTTCAAGACCAAACATGAGATCGCCCAGGCTTTGGGCGTCCAGGGATGCAGCGGAACGGACCGCCACGGTCCTTCCCCTTCGTAACACCGTTACCCGGTCAACCAGGCCCAGGGTTTCTTCCAGCTTATGGGAAATAAGCGCGACCCCCTTCCCCTCGGCCTTGAGCTGGGTAAAAAGGGCAAAGAGTCCCTGGGTTTCCCCGGGGGTAAGCACCGCCGTCGGTTCATCAAATACCAGGTACTCCGCGTTTCGCAGGAGCAGGGCCAGGATTGCGGTTTTCTGCCGGAGGCTTACCGTAAGGGAGTCTGTGGGCCGGTCTATGGGGAGATCAAACCCCCAGCGTTCGGAAAGGGAGCGGATCCGGTTCCGGGCCTTTTTCCGGTTTATAAAGGGGCCGGAAAGGGGTTCACTGCCGAGGATACAATCTTCCCAAACCGTAAAGCCCGGTACCAGGTTGGGGTACTGGCGGACCATGCCTATCCCCGCGGCCAGGGCGTCCGCCGGAGCGGAAAAGTGTTGTTCCCTGCCGTTTACCCGGACGGTCCCCGTACTGGGCTTGAGGTAACCCGCCATGACGTGCATCAAGGTGGACTTTCCCGCCCCGTTTTCCCCCAAGAGGGCGTGGATCTCCCCGGGACGAAGCTCAAAACCGGCATTGTCCAGGGCATAGATCCCATTAAGGGGAAAATATTTTCCTATTCCGCTTAATTCTACCATCCGGCGCGTCCTCCCCCTCATCTAGGGAAACGCTGATTAACTTGACGCTAATCGCGTTTCCCTAAGGTATTTGCTCATTTCATTGCGCAAATACAACGTTAAAGGAGCGCCGATTTATTCTCGATTGAATAAATCAGTGCTTCCCTAGGGGGGCTTTTCCTCATTCCCCCAACCGGAGCTCCCCCGACCGGATCCGTCCGAGGAGTTCCGCCTGCTTTGCCCGGATTTCCGGACTCACGGCGCTGACATACCGGGGATCGTCCTCAACAAAGTCCACAAAACCATCGGAAACCCCCACCATCTCGGCCCGGCCAAAGGGGAGGGTCCCGGCCAGGTACCGTTTTGTTTGTTCGTAGGCGGCCTTATCCTGGTATAAGACGGAACTCCCCACCACGGTTCCGGGACGTATGCCGTACCCATTGGTATCAAACCACACCGCCTTGGCCCCGGCTTCAAAAGCGGCCTGGACCACCCCTTCGTTGGCCCCACCGGCGATACAGAGGATCACCGCGGCCCCTCCCCGGATCATGTCCGCGGCCAGGCTTGCCCCGGTTCCCGCGTCAAACCAATTCCCCACCACCCGGAAATCCACGGTAAAGGCGGGGTCCACCGACCGGGCCCCGGCAAGGTAACCGGGGAGAATGATAGTATTCATGGCGGGATATTCCTGGGCCGCCACCAGGCCGACCCGCCGGACCTCCGCCGTTTCCGTCTCCAGGGTAACCAGGGCCGCGATATGCCCCGCCATAAAAGCCTGTTCCCGCTGGTTGTAGCGGAGGCTGTAAATAGCGGGGTTTCCCGTAACTTCCCCGTCCAGGAGGAGAAATTGCTGTTCAGGAAATTTGGCCGATACGCTTTGGGCGATGGCGGGCAGGGAAGGGTTGGAGGAAACGATGAGGCCGTAGGCGCCTGAAGCGGCCAGGGCGGTTATCCGCGTTTCCCACTCGGCCTGATTAAACCCTCCCTCAATAACCGTAACGCTTACGTCCGGCTGTTCCGCCGCCGCCCGGTTTACCCCGGCGGCCAGCATCTCGTAGATGGGGCTTCCCGACATAACCCCGGGGATGAACACGGCGATTTTTTTTGATTTATCCGCCGTTGCCGGGGAACCCCCGCTTTGGTTGTTTTTTTTTGTCCCGCATCCGGCTAATACCAAAACCGCAAAACAAACCAGGAACCCCGGGAACACCCCGTTCCTGAAAAAATTAAACTTCATAACTGCCTCCGGCGTAATACTTAGCTCCGGAGCAAAAAAAGCCCCGGATGATCGATCATCCAGGGCTGATGTTTCGGGAAACGGCTTACGGAAGGTTTTTAGTTCCGCTCACACAATCTTCTTCCATCCGGACTTTACCGTCGGCGCCGGAATTTCACCGGTTCAGTTCAGGACCTTTCCTTAAAACATCCTGAAGTCGCGGGCTATACCGCCGGTTGGGAATTGCGGCGAATAATACACCGCGCACCCGACCCTGAAAATCTAAGATAAGCATAATACCGGCGTCTGGTTGTGTCAATAGTAGATCGCGTTGCCTCAAAAGTTAAATTCCCGCCGGTTCTGGGACAATTTCCGGGAACGGACCGGGTGCGCCGTCCGGGGAGACCCCTGGTACGACTGTTTTGATCCCCGGCCGAACCGCGAAACCGCCGCGATCATCACCGGGCTAACGAGCGGAACGCCGGCCTCCGGGTTGTCTGCGGCACCAATACCCTGGAAGCCCATTACCGGAAACACCGGGAGCGGGGGGATTACGGCATCTTTGACGCGGTGTACGCCTCCCACCGCATGGGGATCATCAAGCCCTCCCCGGACTTTTGGGTATACATACTAAACCAGGAACAGGCAGACCCCGGAGCGGCCTTTTTTACCGACGACCTGGAGGAAAATACCGAGGCGGCGGAAAAACTGGGAATCGCCGTTCACCTTTTTACCGCCGCGGAGGGACTGGCCGCGGTTTTGAACGCCGGAGGGTATCTTCTCTTGTCAACAAGTTAAGGAGGGGAAGCGCGTAGGTTCCGAAAACCGAAGGTTAACGCCCCAACTGTAACGGTTTTTGACGCTGCTCCCCCTCGCTCCGTAGTCCTCACTTCGGGCAACGCCCCTACAACCTTCACTCCGTACTATGGCCTTCATTGGGGCTCCCGCCGTGTTACCGCGACGGGAAAAACACGCTTTCGCGTGCCTTTCGGGGCGCCTCCGTTCCGGTCTACTCCGCTACCCCCACTCTTTTTTTAGGGGCCTAATCCTTAACTTGTTGACCGGGGGACTCTCCGGGGAACCCGCTATTTTACCAGCCGACAGGCACCCGATAAGCGTATGCGGTAGCGTGTTGACGAAATAAGACGTCATGGCGTAGACTAAATAAAGGCCGCTGTTTAGACCAAGGCATCCGGCCGCCCCCCGAAATATCATTCAGGCCTCTTTTCTCTTTTACCTAATTTAATTCGGAATTCCTGATTAAAACTACCGCCCTACGTGATGCCTCAAAACAAAACCTAGCCGAAAAAGCGGATGCCTCAAAACTAAAAACCTAGCCAAAACTATACTGGTTCCACTGGAGTGTGGAGTAAATGAGGTTAGGGATGAAAACCAGACGGGAGATTTTTGAGGCGCATTACCGGCGTTATCAGCAGGCGGGGAAGAACGACAAGGGGAAGATCCTCGACGACGTGGCAGGGACGACCGGACTGAACCGGGACCATCTTGCCCAGGTGCTTTCACGCTACGGGAAGCAACAGGCATCCACGGGGCAAGCTCGGCCTGCCCGCAAAAAGCGGGAGTCGGGGAAGTGCGGGGGGAGGCCGCCAAAGTATCACCAGGCGTTTGTGGCCCTGTTGACGCGCATCTGGGAGGATCACGGGCGGCCCTGCGGCAAACTGCTGGCTCCCCT
>JAITKD010000028.1 GCA_031278575.1 Spirochaetaceae bacterium
ATTGGAAGACCTTCCCCCCGGTGGTCCGCCGGATTATTACCGGCTTCCTGAAAGGCGAGATGACCGAGGGGGAGTTTAAGGCCAAAATAGGGACCGCCTTGGACCTGGGCGGCCCCTAAGGAAGCGCTGATTTATTCAATCGAGAATTCGCCAACTGCGTTGGCGCAATCGGCGCTCCTTTAACGTAAGGTAAACAAAGTTTACCCTATTTGCGTAATGAAATGAGCAAATACATTAGGGAAACGCGATGAGCGTCAAGTTAATCAGCGTTTCCCTAAGGCCCCCCGGTCATTCCCCGATACGGATCGAGTCAAACCAGGCGGTGTTGTACAGATCCAGGGTTTCCCCCAGGTCGTCCTTCAGCTCGGTCCTGAGGAGTTCCTCGGCGCTGTAGTAGGGTTCCACGCGCTTAAGCTGCCGGGCGGGGACGTTAACCGTGGCGGGGAAGCCGAAATAATCGGTGAATTCCGCATAGATATCCGGCCGATGGATAAAATCGATGAACTTATGGGCCAGATCGATATTTTTAGCACCCTTCAATATACACATACTGTCGATATAGGCGGGTCCTCCTTCGGGGGGTATAAAGAAGACGGTGGTTGCTTTCTGCGCTTCGGAGATTTCTTCGTACACCATTTCCGCGTATCCCTGGATAACCCAAAAATCCCCGTTGGCAAAGCCTTTGCCCGGGGCTTCGGCGTCGAATTTGACCAGGTTCGGCTTCCAGGTATGGTTGATAAGGTTTTTGGCGGCTTCAATTTCAGCGGGATCTTTGGAATTTACCGAATGGCCGAGGAAAACCAGGGCGTCTCCCATAACTTCCCGCATATCGTCCAGCATGGTCATCCGGCCCCGGAGATCGGTCCTGCCGAAAATGGACCAGCTCCGATCAAAATTGGGGATCCGCTCGGTATTCACCGCGATCCCCGCGGCGCCGAAGTAATAGGGTACGCTGTACTCCATGGCGGGATCGTAGGTGGTTTTTTCCAGCACCAGCGGGTCGATGTTGCCGATGTTGGAGAGCTTGGATTTGTCGATCCGTTCAAACATACCCTGCTTTATCATGATGGAAACATAGTCCCCGGAGGGGAAAACGATATCATACCCGCTGCCCCCGGCCTGGATATGGGCATACATGGTTTCGTTGGAGTCGTATTCGTCGAATATGATGGTAACGCCGTACTCCTTTTCAAACTTTTCCCGTATCGAAAGGGGGACATAATAGGTCCAGCAATAGACGTTTAGCCGGTTTGATTCGGCAGCGGCGGCGCCGGAATCCGCCTGTTTTTTCGTACAGCCGCTGAGGACGGTCAGCGCGGCGAGGGTGAGCAGAACCGCGGGCAGGGCCGCGGCTGCTACAGGTATTTTCTTCATCTTTTCCTCCTGGCGTTGAAGTTTATATGGTTTTGTTCAACACCCCCTAAAATAAAGACCCATACAGGCCTTTTATTAACAAACCGCTCTCCAAAATTCGATATTTTGGAAGGACCCCTTCTATTTTGCCGCGATATATTTCAGGAAATTCCTAAGTAAATAAGTGAGGAATACGGTTCCCAGGATCATCACCACCGACAGGGCGTTTATTACCGGAGACACCCCAAACCGGATGGCCGAATAAATATAAATGGGCAGGGTCGAGGAGCCGGGGCCGGAGACAAAGGAGGTAATCACAAAATCCTCCAGGGATATGGTGATGGCCGTGAGAAAGCCCGATACGATGCCGGGCATACAGATGGGTATGGTTACCTTAAAGAGGGTCTGGGTTTCGCTGGCCCCCAGGTCATGGGCCGCCTCGATGATGGAGAAGTCGAATTCGTCCAGCCGGGCCATCACCATGAGGAAAACAAAGGGCAGGTTAAAGGTGGTATGGGCGATAAAGATGGTGATGAGCCCCAGTTGGATCTTGACCCCCGCGAAAAACAGGGAAAGGGACACCCCGATGATGATTTCCGGGAGGATCATGGGCATAAAGGATATGACCTGTATGTAGTTCCGCAGTTTAAAGCGGTACCAGTTGACCCCGATGGCGCCGGCGGTTCCCAAAACGGTGGCGGTAGCGGCGGAGCTGAGGGCCACAAAGGCGCTGTTCCAAAAAGCCCGCCACAGGTCCCGGGAACGGAAAAAAAGCTGTTCGTACCAAACCAGGGAAAAGCCCGTCCAGTTCATGCCTTTGGAGGAGTTAAAGGAATAGAGGATCAGGACCATCAGGGGGAGGAAAAGAAACACAATGGTGGCGATAAAGATCGTCTGGGAAAAGGAAAAACGCTTCCGATAGGCCCGTTTTGCGTGCCGGGCCGCTTCCCCCTGGGAATTTCCCGTCCGCAGGGAGGTAATGATGTTGTGGACCAGGCTTTTACCGTTCAATTACCCGCCCCCTTGGGGTCATGAAAGGTTTCCCCCTTGACATCGGCGGTCCGCTGGGCGTCCCGGCGCTGGAGGTTCATCATGAGGAGGACCCCCGCGGTGGTAACCGCCGTCAGTACCATGGAAAAGGCCGACGCCAGGGGCCAGTTCCGGGACTTGGTAAGCTGATCGGCGATGACGTTCCCCAGCATATAGGAGTCCTTGCCCCCCACGAGGAGGGGTACCGCATAGGCCCCAAAGATGGGGATGAAAGAGAAAAGTACCGCGGTGTATATGCCGCTCCTGATATTGGGAAGCAGCACCATCACCATGGCCCGGGGTTTGGTCGCACCCAGATCCCGGGCCGCTTCCAGCAGGGAAAAATCAAACTTGTCGATGGTGGAAAAGAGGGGCAGGATCGCGTAGGGCAGGTACATATAAACCAGCACCAGGATCACGACCTTCTGATTGTAGAGGAAGTGAATATAATCGTCGATCAGCCCGATCCACATTAAAAATTCATTTAAAAAACCGTTGTTCCCCAAAATATTCATCCAGGCGAATACCCGAATCAGGAAATTCGTCCAAAAGGGGACAATGATGAGGAGGAGCAGCAGGGTTTGATGTTTACTCCGGGCCATAAAATAACCGCAGGGCAGGGCGATGAGGATCGTTATCACCGTGGCCGCCAGGGAGGTGATCAGGGTACGGACGGTGATGATAACAAAGTTCGGATTCCCCAGGCTTTGATAGGCGGCCAGGGAAAATTCCAGCTCCACCCCGCCGTAAAGTCCTTTTTTCAGGAAGCTGTATGCCACGATGATGATGATGGGAATGAGAAAAAAAATCGTAAACCAGAGGGCCATGGGGCCGGAATAGAGGATGCCGTAATTCCCCTTTCCGCCGGGTCCGGGTTGGGCCCTCACGGTTCTTTCGCCCCCGGACCGGCCGGTCCCGGGGAACCGGAACGGCTCCCATCGTCCTTAATCCCCACGATATAGCCGTCATTGGCGCTCCAGGACAGGAACACCGAATCCTTCCACACAATGTCGGGGCCTTCGTCGGAGTATTTGGCGTGCTGTTTGATCACCCGTACCAGGACCTTTTCCCGGGTTTTAACGTAGAATTTGGTCTGGAACCCCGAATAGATGGGCTCGTCCACCGTACCCTGAAACAGGTTGATATCCTCCCGTTTGGTGGCGGGTTTTTCCTTGGAGATCAGGATCTTTTCCGGCCGGATGGTGAAAATAACCTGCTGTCCGGGCCGGATCTCGTCCACGGTGGTTACCTTGATGTTCCCCAGCTCGGGGATAAACAAATAGGCCATATATTCCGGATCGGGCCGGTCGAGTTTTTCCACCGAGGTAACCGATGCGTCAAAGAGGTTGGTCTCGCCGATAAACCGGGCCACAAAGTCCGTGGCGGGGCTTTCATAGATGTCGTGGGGGGTCCCCACCTGCAAAACATTTCCCTGGTTCATCACCGCGATCCGGTCGGAGACCGACAGGGCCTCCTGCTGATCGTGGGTAACGTAAATAAAGGTGATCCCGATCTTGTCGTGGATCTGGTCCAGCTCAATGAGCATATGCTGCCGCAATTTGGCGTCCAGGGCGGAAAGGGGTTCGTCCAGCAGCAATACCCGGGGTTCGTTGATCAGGGCCCGGGCAATGGCGACCCGCTGTTTTTGGCCCCCCGAAAGCTGGTTTGGTTTCTTGTGGGCGTGGCCTTCCAACTGGACCAATTTAAGATATTCGGTAACCCGGGAATTAACCTCGTTTTTTTGAAGTTTCTTTAACCGCAGGGAGAAGGCGACGTTTTCAAAAACCGTCAGATGGGGGAACAGGGCATAATTCTGAAAAACCGTATTCGCCTGCCGGCGGTTAGGGGGCAGGGGGAGAACATCGGCGCCGTCAAAAGTAACCACCCCCACATCGGGGGTTTCAAATCCCGCGATGATCCGCAGCAGGGTGGTTTTACCGCACCCTGAAGGCCCCAGGAGAGAAAAAAATTCCCCTTTTTGTATCTCAAGATTCACCGCATTCAAGACCTTAAAATCACCAAAGGACTTGGAAATCTCTTTGATGCCAACATCGCTCCCTTTCAACCCTGCTCCTTCAACCTCCCTTCCGGTACATCCTTCCCCTAAAAACCGGACCTATACAGGGGCCGGTTTCACAATTTGATATTTTAAAGCCCCTTGATCCCGTTTCAAAGCTGAAATTTTAAAACAACCCCACCTTAATATAGTAATATTTTTATTCTAAAGGGTACAATGCGTATTTTATGATTTGTTGTCAACCGGTTTATAAAATAAAAAAAGAAAAAACCGAGCCTTTTTCAAAACGCGGTTTGTTCTGAAAAAGGCTTTAGGGAAACCCAACCGGGGTCTCCGGCGGTTCCCGTTAAGAAAAGCGGTTGCGTTCAAGACTACGCCGGCCCGCTTTCCCCCGCAATTTAAGGCTGTTTTCCCCTAAATTAGCGGTTTTGGGATACCCCGCTAAATCCAACGACAAAAATGCGGCTATTTTCATTGACAAATTTCCGGTATGGATTTAAACTGAAGGTATAAAATAACCCAAATTTAGGGAGGCAGTATGGCCAAGGTAGAATTAAAAGCTATTAGTAAAGTGTACGAGGG
>JAITKD010000030.1 GCA_031278575.1 Spirochaetaceae bacterium
ACCCAAATTCCGGGACGGATACGGGAGCTTCGGGAAGTGGAAGAGATCAGCGCCATTGACATGGCAAGGGATATAGGAATAAGCCCCGGTGATTATGCGAAATATGAATCCGGGGAACTCGACATTCCCATCAGCGTTCTTTATAAAATCGCCGGCTGTCTCGGCGTGGACGCCACGGTGTTGCTTACCGGTGAAGATCCCCGGATGGAGACGGCCAGTGTATGCAGAAAAGGCCAGGGCGTTCAGATAGAACGCTATCCGGGTTATGAATTTTCGAGCCTGGCCTATAACTTCAAGGGCCGGACCCTCGAACCGCTTCTGGTGTACCTGGATCCGTCGAAAACCCCGGCGCCGCCGGTAAGCCACGCCGGCCAGGAATTTAACTATGTGATCGAAGGTTCGGTAAAGGTCGTGGTCAACAAAAGGGAATACATTCTTGACGCCGGGGATTCGATCTATTTTGACGCGACCCTTCCCCACGGACAATCCGCGGTGGGTTCTCCCGCCCGTTTTATCACCATCATTCAGGAAAAAGCATAGCGGTTCAGGAATGCCGAATTGCGGAACCGCCCAACAGGATAAACGATGAACGACATACTATCACGCTTCTGTCCCCGTATTGAATTTGATAGTTACGAGGACTTTTTTGAAAACTACCGTTGTATTGTTCCGGCAGACTTCAACTTCGCCTATGACGTGGTTGATCAGTGGGCGAAGATCGCCCCCGGTAAACGTGCCCTCCTGTGGACAAACGACGAAGGAGCGATGCGGTCCTACTCCTTCTCGGACATAAAAAAACGCTCCGACAAGGCCGCCAATGTCTTCAAATCCCAGGGAATAAAAAAGGGCGATGTGGTGATGCTGATACTCAAGCAGCGTCCCGAGGTCTGGATCTGTATGGCGGCCCTTGAAAAAATCGGGGCGGTATGTATCCCCGGTACGTATCAGCTTACCCCCAAGGATCTTCTCTACCGCTGCAATATCGCCGAAGTAAAAGCCCTTATCACCGTTGACGACGAAGGGCTTTTGGATAACCTGGAAAAGGTTCTTCCTGAATGTAAGACCGTTACGGTAAAGGCCCTGGTGGGTACAAAAATTCCCCGGGGGTTTATTGATTTCCGCAGGGCCATAGACGAAGCCCCGGAGGAATTTTCCAGGCCCGCGGGGGAAGATGCGGCCCGGCTTGGGAACCCCCGGATTCCGCCGGTGTCGGAACCTATGCTGATTTACTTTTCTTCCGGCACAACGGGTATGCCCAAAATGGTAGTCCATGACCACAGCCTTCCCTTGGGCCACATTGTGACGGCCAAATACTGGCACGGTGTCCAGGACGGGAAGGTTCATATGACCCAAACCGATTCGGGCTGGGCAAAATTCGCCTGGGGAAAAATTTACGGCCAGTGGATCTGCGGCGCCGCCATCGGGGTCTACGACACGGAAAAATTCACCCCCAAAGGAATGTTGGAAGCGATTCAGCGCATAAAGCCGGCAAGTTTCTGTGCCCCGGCGACGATTTTCCGCTTTCTTATTAAAGAAGATCTTTCGTCCTATGATTTCAGCTTTATTGAGCATACCTCCGTGGCCGGCGAACCCTTAAGTCCCGAGGTGTTCTATCAGATAAAAGAAAAAACAGGCCTTGAAATACGGGAAGGCTTCGGTCAGTCGGAAACGTCGGTGATGGCCGCCTCGTTTAAGTGGCTCCCCATCCGGCCCGGTTCCATGGGAAAGCCGGCTCCCATCTTCGGGCTTACCCTGCTGGACGAAAACGGAAAACCCTGCGACGACGGTATTGTGGGGAACATAAGCGTCACCGCCGCCGGTACGCCGGGCCTATTCGGACCGGGCGGTACGCCGCTTCTCGGTGTTTCGGATTCAGACCCTGCCGGCGCCGGGCTTCCGATACCCGGGCTGTTCCGGGGTTACTGGAAGGATGATGAAATAACCCGCGCCTTGTGGCATGACGGGGCGTACCGGACGGGGGACATGGCCTGGAGGGATGCGGACGGCTACTACTGGTTTGTGGGCAGGAACGACGACGTGATAAAATGTTCCGGTTACCGCATCGGCCCCTTTGAGGTTGAAAGCGCCCTTATGGAACATCCTTCGGTACTGGAATGCGCCGTCACCGCCGCCCCGGATCCGATGCGGGGCCAGGTCGTTAAAGCGACGGTGGTCCTGGCCAGGGGATTTAACCCGTCAGAGGAGCTGGTCCGGGAACTGCAAAACCACGTCAAGCGGGTAACCGCCCCCTACAAATACCCCCGGATTGTGGAATTTGTCGACGAACTTCCCAAAACGGTGAGCGGCAAGATCCAGCGGAACCTCATACGGCAGCAGGACTGGAGCGTTCAGGGATAGGCTGATTGGGAGGACGGGTCCATACCCATACCCATAGAAATTTAACCACGGCCCCCAGGAAAAGAACCGGCGCATTTTACCCAATTTTTACCTTTTCCTTATGGTTTCTTAACAATACCGTCATACCCTTGCAGCAGCTTTTGTTGAGGCGGTTTCAATCGGTAAAATAACGAAACCGTCTCGGTGTACAAAGTAATTTTGTAGGGAGGTATTGTCATGACAAGAAAAAACAATCCCATCGGAAAAGGCGGCCGGAATTTACCCATCCCCCGCTTTTGTATCGCCCTTGCGGCCCTGCTCCTGCTGGCCGGGACGCCCCTTTTCGCCAAGGCCGCGGCCGACAACGGTTCGGACCGGAACACCGCCACCGCCCAAAGCGGCCAGGCCAAATACGTGTTCCTGTTTATCGGCGACGGTATGGCCATGTCCCAGATCAGCTCCACCGAGGTCTACGCCACCGCCCGGTCTTCCAAGGACATCAACATCACCCGGCTCGGCTTTACCAAGCTCCCCATATCGGGGCTCACCACCACCTATGACGCGGGAACCTTCATCACCGACTCGGCCTCCGCCATCACCGCCATCGCCACGGGAAACAAAACCTTGAGCGGCGTCCTCAACATGGACCCGGCCAAAACCAAACGCTTCAAGACCATCGCCGAATACGCCCGCGAGGCGGGGATGAAAGTCGGCATCGTGTCCTCCGTAACCCTGGACCACGCCACCCCGGCGGGCTTTTTCGCCAAAGTCCCCTACCGGAGCAACTACTACGACATCGAGGTCCAGATGGTACAAAGCGGTTTTGAATACTTCGCCGGCGGCGGCCTCCTGCAGCCCACGGGCAAAAACAAGGATCAAACCGATGTGCTGCAAATAGCCAAACACGCCGGGTACACCTACGTCAACACCAAAGCGGCCTTTAACGCCCTAAAACCCGGCGCCGGCAAAGTCCTGGCCGTCAACGCCGTGCTCCAGGACTCAGGCTCCATGCCCTACGAACTG
>JAITKD010000057.1 GCA_031278575.1 Spirochaetaceae bacterium
ATTGATTCATCGGTGGATGTGCTTATCGCCCTTATGTCCCTGGTAGTATCGGTGGTTATTTCCCGGCCCGCCGACGCGGGGCACCCCTGGGGGCATGGCAGAGCCGAAACCATAGCCACCGCGGCCCTTTCCTTTATCCTGTTTTTTGCCGGCGCCCAACTCATCCTCAATTCAACGGTAAATCTCCTTTCCGGTATTAGCCGGGAAGTTCCCGCCAGGGGGGCCCTGTATATCACCCTGGTTTCCATAGCCGGTAAATTGGTTCTTGCGTGGAGCCAATACCTTTTCGGTAAAAAGGCCGCTTCGGCCATGCTCAGGGCCAATGCCAAAAATATGGCCGCCGATGTGATCATCTCCGGAGGAGTCCTTTTAGGGTTGGCCTTATCCATGTTTTTTAATATCGGGGCCATTGATTCCGCGGCGGCGGTCCTGGTGGGATGCTGGATCATCAAATCGGCCATCGGTATTTTTGTTGAAGCCAATTCGGAACTTATGGACGGCGGTTCCGAAACCGCTTCGTACCGGACGGTTTTTGACGCGGTCCATTCGGTGCCCGGAGCGGGCCGCCCCCACCGGACCAGGATGCGGCGGATTGCGGGTTTTTGGGATATTGATATGGACATCGAGGTGGACCCGAATCTAACGGTCCATGAAGCCCACCGGATCGCCTCCCTGGTTGAAAAGGCGATTAAAGAGCGGGTCGAAGGGGTCTATGATATTATGATCCATGTGGAACCCGCGGGCAACATAGAAAATGAGGGGTTTGGACTTTGTGAAGATGCGGTAGAGGGGGATTAACTCCCAGAGGCGTTTGCTTTTGGGTCTGACCCCGTTGGAGACTCGTGGGGTCAGACCCCTTTTTCTACGGAAACGCGCCGGGGATTACCCCCCCTTTACCCCTGAATCTTCTTTTCTTTTTTTTACCCAAATATGGGACAGGGTATAGAGGAACAGGGCCAGGGCCGAGGGGAGCCCCAAAAGTACCGTGGCGGGAACAGCGCCGAACCTTTGCAGGCCGAGGCCGGCGTATTCCGCCAGGGCAAAAACCAAGGCGGCCGCGGCGGTGCCCCGGACGGTGCGGAACCCCAGGTAGATCACCGCCAGGGCTATCCAGCCCCGTCCGGCCACGCCGCCGGGGATGTAGGCCCCCACCCGGAAGCTTAAGGAAGCGCCGGCAAGGCAGGCGAGGAAGGCCGCCGCCGCCCAGGCCCCTTCCCGGTACCATGCCGGGTGAAGGCCCCGCTCCTCCGCGGCCAGGGGGGAATGTCCCGAAGCCCGCAGGCGCAGCCCCAGGGGCGTTTTTCCGATAACGAGGCCCCCCAGGATGATGAGCGCCCAGGCGATATAGGTAAAGGGCATCTGCCCCGAGAGGATCTTCCCCACCCCGGGGATCGTATGGATCAGGGGAATAAAAACCGGTCCGGGAATGGAGAGTTCCGGGGCCCGCAAGACCCCTTTGGTGCCGAACCAGGCCTGGGAAAGGTAATCGGTAATGCCCCCCGCCGCAAGGTTCAGGGCAAGGCCCGCGATAAAGGGGTTTGCCTTGGTTATGCGGACAAACCGGGCAAGCCCCCAGCCGGCCAAGGCCCCCAAAAGGGCGGCCCCCAGGGTTCCCCCAAAAACCGATCCGGTGTTAACCGCGAAGATCCAGGCAAAAAAAGAACCCAGGACCATGAACCCTTCGATAAATATTCCCAGGGCCCCGGATCTTTCCGTGAGGAGCGCCCCCAAAGCGGCCAGCAGCAGGGGGACGGCGGCGGTTAAGAGGCTATCCATCACGATTCCCCCGGGGATGTTTTTTGAGGAATATCCGGGGCCCTAGCAGCAGGGGGCCCGTGAAATGTACGGTAGCCAACAATAACACCACCGCCTGAATAAAGGCGGCGGTTTCAAAACTCAGTCCCGAGGCGAGGAGGGCCGAATCGGAACCGGCCTTGAGCCATCCGTAGACCAGGGCCGCGGGGAACAGGGCCAGGGGGCTGTTCCGGGCGATGAGGGCGACGGCTATGGCGTTCCAACCGAGGCCTCCGGGGAAGCCGAGGTGGCAGAGCCCATAGGTTCCGGCCACGGCGAAAAAGCCCGTAAGACCCGATAGGGCCCCCGAGGCTGTAAGGGCCGGGATCCAGGAGGATTCGGGCCGGATCCCTCCGTAACGGGCAAAGTCCGGGGCGGCTCCGGCGATTCTGAACCGGTATCCTGGGGCGGTTTTGTTGATAAAGAGGTATCCCCCGATCACCAGGACAAGGGCGAAGGCAAAGGAGAGGGACAGGTTTGACGGGGGGAGGAGCTTGAGAAGCAGCCGGTTGAGGGGGAACCGGGGGGTGGCCAAGAGGTTCCCCCGGGGATCCCGAAGAGGCCCGGAAACGAGGTAATCCCCCAGGGGGGTGAGGGCGGCGGATAATAAAAAGGAGGTGATAAGCTCGTTGGCCTGGAATTTCCTTTTTAATACCCCTGAAACCGCGCCCATGATACCCCCGGCGCAGAGGGCGGCCAGGGCCGCCAGGCAGAGGAGGGCGAAGGCCGCCGCGTTACCTGAGGGTCCGGCCCCCCCCGGAAGGAGTACCAGGGTTGCCGCAAGCCCCCCCAGGTAGATCTGTCCCTCCCCGCCCAGGTTGAAGCAGCCCCCCCGGAAGGCCAGGGTTATGCCCAGGGACGCGGTGAGGAGCAGGCCGATGTGGTCCAGGGTGTTCCCCAGGAACCAGGGGGAAGCCCAGGGGCCGATAAAAAAGGCCCTGATGGTCCGGGTAGGGTAGGGGGAGTTGCACACGATAAGGAGTACCGTTACCAATACCGCAGCCCCCAGGGTGATGGGGGGGCCCAAAAAGGATCCCCAGGAGGCAAGGGGTCTTTCCGATGGTTTTGAAAAGACGGTTCGCGCCGGTTTACCCATGGGAGTCCTCCCCGGCCATGGCCCGGCCGATACGGGTTTTTAATTCCCGGATATATACCGGGTCTTCCCGGTTTTTAAGGGGATCAGGAAAGATCCGGGCGGAAAACGTTCCGTTCCGGAGTACCCGGATTTCGTCGGAAAGGATCGCCAATGCTTCGGTGTCGGTGGAAAAGACGAGGATCGCCCTTCCTGAACCGGGATAGGCCCTCAGTCCCCGCAGCAGGGCCGCCCGGCTGACCCGGTCAAGTCCCCAGCTTGGTTCGGCCAATACCAAAAGGAGCGCCCTTTCGGCGGATTCCCTGGCCAGGGCAATCCGCCGGATCATGCCCCCGGAAAAGGAGTTCATCCCCGCCCGGGGAGAACGGGACAGCTTGGCATTACCCATGACCATGGTGGTCCACGTATCAAGGTAAACCCTATCCATAATGGCGAATTTCCCCCAAAAACCCCGGATCGAACGGCGGTGGGCGTGGAGGATGATATTGTCCCGGATCGAAAGGGAGGGGGCGCTCCCGGAAATACCCGCTCCCAGGTACGCCGCCCCGGCTTTCCGAAAGGCCCCCGGACCCTGGCCGGTAACATCCCGGCCGTTAACCGCCACGGTCCCCCGGGCGGGCCGTAGAAAACCGGTAACGGCCAGTTCCAGGGTTTCAAGACCGCTGTCCCTGACTCCGGCAATCCCCAGGATCCTGCCCGGGGAAAGTTCCAGATCCACCCCCCGGATAAAGGGCCGGCCCGGTAGTTCCACCGAAAGGCCGCGAATCCCCAAAACATCGGGTTTGGGGGCCGCGTTTATGCCTGCCGGGGGGGATAATATGCCGATCTTCGGGGCGGGGTTGTCGCTTTTTTGGGGGAACGGGGAAATCGGCGCCGAAGATCCGCCGGTTTTTTCCTCCCCTTCTTCAAGACCAAACATGAGATCGCCCAGGCTTTGGGCGTCCGGAACGGCCGCGGAACGGACCGCCACGGTCCTTCCCCTTCGTAACACCGTTATCCGGTCAACCAGGCCCAGGGTTTCTTCCAGCTTATGGGAAATAAGCGCGACCCCCTTCCCCTCGGCCTTGAGCTGGGTAAAAAGGGCAAAGAGTCCCCGGGTTTCCCCGGGGGTAAGTACCGCCGTGGGTTCATCAAATACCAGGTACTCCACGTTTCGCAGGAGCAGGGCCAGGACTGCGGTTTTCTGCCGGAGGCTTACCGTAAGGGAGTCCGTGGGCCGGTCTATGGGGAGATCAAACCCCCAGCGTTCGGAAAGGGATCGGATCCGGTTCCGGGCCTTTTTCCGGTTTATAAAGGGGCCGGAAAGGGGTTCACTGCCGAGGATACAATCTTCCCAAACCGTAAAGCCCGGTACTAGGTTGGGGTGCTGGCGGACCATGCCTATCCCGCGGCCAG
>JAITKD010000129.1 GCA_031278575.1 Spirochaetaceae bacterium
GGCGGTCCGGGAATTTCACATCAACCGGGAGGTTCGGGAGGAATACGCCCTGGAGCATACCCTCTTTTCCCTCCGGGGGAACGTGATCCTGGCGGATTTCCGTCAGGTCCGGGAACTGACCCGGCGCTTTAACGCCAAGATCGACCCGGCCGCCCAGCCGGAACGGGTTATCAAGGCGGGGCAGTTCAACGCCATGGGGCTCATCGACGAGATCCTCCACTACATGGCCGCCCTGTACCGGGCGCAGGTCCGGGGCGACGCCTTTGACACGGCTCTGGTCAGGCTGGAAAACACCCTGGGGCCGGACAAGTCCGCCGCCCTTTTGCGGGCCTTTTCCGAACAATTCCCCCCCCAGGCGGTGTACGCGGGAAAAACCACGGTGGAGACCTACCTGGGGGGGGCCGAAGCCGGGGAAAGCTGCCGGTCCCTTTCGGTCGAGGAGCTTTTGCTCCTGGCCCTGGCAAACCTCAACCCCGCCTTTACCCCCTTTAAATTCCTCTTTGACGACCGGGATCTGGCGGAAAAGACGGTCTATACCCAGGCAATCGCCGAACTCCGGGCCCATTTTGCGGAGCTGCCCCCCTTCGGTCCCGACGGTCTTTCCCTGTGGGACCTCCTCCGGGCCCCGGCCCTGGCCTCTCCGGATTCTTTGGCCGGGCAGCTTGAGTTTATGCGGAGCAGGTGGGGGCTCCTCCTGGGAAAATTCATGGCCCGGCTCCTTACCGGCCTGGATGTCATCAAAGAGGAGGAGAAGCCTTCGTTTTTTGGGCCCGGCCCGACCGAGGCGTACACCTACGGCGCCCTGGACAATGAATACGAGCGGTTCAGCCCGGACCAGGACTGGATGCCCCGGACGGTACTTATGGCCAAGAGTACCCTGGTGTGGCTCTACCAGCTCTCCAAAAAGTACGGCCGGTCCATCGAGCGGCTGGACCAGATCCCCGATGAGGAATTGGACGGCCTTGCCCGCCGGGGCTTTACCGGGCTCTGGCTCATCGGCCTCTGGGAGCGGAGCAACGCCTCCCGGACGGTGAAACAGTGGACCGGCAACCCCGAGGCCGCGGCCAGCGCCTACAGCCTCTACGACTACGATATCGCCGGGGAACTGGGGGGCTGGGGAAGCCTCGTAAACCTCCGGGAACGCTGCGCCCGGCGGGGGATACGGCTGGGTTCCGACATGGTCCCCAACCACACGGGGATAGACAGCCGGTGGGTCATGGAACACCCTGACCGGTTCCTCCAACTCCGGTACCCTCCCTTCCCCGCCTATACCTTTAACGGGGGCAACCTCTCCAACCGCGAGGGGGTGGGGGTGTATATTGAGGACCATTACTACAACCGCAGCGATGCCGCGGTGGTTTTTAAACGGGTGGACTTCAACACCGGGGACGTGCGGTACATCTACCACGGCAACGACGGGACCTCCATGCCCTGGAACGACACCGCCCAGATCGACTTCCTCAACCCCGAGGCGCGGGAGGCGGTGATCCGTACCATTGTGGGGGTTTGTAAACAGTTTTCCATTGTCCGCTTCGACGCGGCCATGACCCTGGCGAAGCGCCACATCCAGCGCCTCTGGTACCCCGAACCCGGCCACGGAGGGGATATCGCCAGCCGGGCGGAACAGGCCGTCTCCGCCGAGGAGTTTAACCGGCGGATCCCCAACGAGTTCTGGCGGGAGGTGGTGGACCGCTGCGCCGAAGAAGCGCCCAATACCCTGCTCCTGGCGGAGGCTTTTTGGATGATGGAAGGTTACTTCGTCCGTACCCTGGGGATGCACCGGGTTTACAATTCCGCGTTTATGAATATGCTCAAAAACGAAGAAAATGCCAAATACCGGGCCACCATCAAAAACACCCTGGAATTCGACCCGGAGATCCTCAAACGGTTCGTCAACTTTATGAACAACCCCGACGAGGAAACCGCGGCGGCCCAGTTCGGCAAGGGGGACAAATACTTTGGGATCTGCACCCTCCTCGTAACCATGCCGGGGCTGCCCATGTTCGGCCACGGCCAGATCGAGGGGTTTGAGGAAAAGTACGGCATGGAGTACCGCCGTTCCTACCGGAACGAAAGCCCGGATCCCTACCTTGTGGACCGGCACGAACGGGAGATCTTCCCCCTGATGAAAAAGCGGGCGGTTTTTTCCGGGAGCGCCGCCTTCAGGCTCTACGATCTTTTTACCGCCGACGGGGGGGTGAATGAAAACGTGTTTGCCTATTCCAACCGGGATTGGGACGACCGGTCCCTGGTACTGTATAACAACTCGTATTATGCCGCCTCGGGGTGGATCCGCCAAAGTTCCCCGGCCATACCCCAGGGGGACGGAAGTCTCCGGCAGGACACCCTGAGCGAAGCCCTTTCCATCCACGGGGACGGGCGGTATTTCACCCTGTTTCGGGAGCAGCGTTCCGGTCTGTGGTACATCCGGTCCTCCAAGGAGATCAGCGAACAGGGTCTGTTTGTCTCCCTCAACGGGTACGAAGCCCAGGTATTCCTGGATATCCACGAGGCGGCGGATTTCAACGGCCGCTGGGCGCGGCTCAACCACGAGCTTTCCGGCCGGGGCGTACCGGACCTACAGGCGGCCATTCGGGATCTGTTCCTGGGAGAGCTGTACCGGCCCTTTACCGCCCTGTTCAAAGAAGAATCCTACCGGGACCTGGACGCCCTTAAGGAGCCGATCCTCGCCTTTATCGCCGTGGCCCGGGAATACATAAGCGGCGCCAACGGCCGTTACGATCCCTTTAATACCGGCCGGGATCATCCTCCCCTTGACCCTGAAAAGATCCGGGAGGAATTTGCCGCCTTCTTTGACCGCTGGGCTCTGATCGCCGGATATGCCGAGCCGGTTCCTTCCGGCTTGGGGAAGGACACGGTCCGGTTCCTGAAAAAAATCAGGGAAAAGCTCCGGGCCAAACCCTATGTTGCCGCCTTTGCCGTGGCCTACGGGGTAGTGGCCCTGCTCCGTTCCATCATCGGCGAGGGGGCCTCCGGGGCGGATGCCGCGGCGCTGATGGATCACTGGCAGTTGGACCGCAAACTGCGGGAGTGCTTTGACACCCGGGAGATACCCGGGGATGAGGCGTACCGGGTTATTGAACTCATCCGGGGGGTCCTCTCCCGGACCAGCCCGGAGGATGTCGGCCCCTATCAGATTCCGCCTTTGGGGGCGGCTCTGGTTCTGGCGAATTACCGGTCCGAAGATTTCAGAAAGCTCCTGGGGGTGAATCTTTTTGAGGATACGGTCTGGTTCAACAAAGAGGCCTTTGAAGCGGCCCTATTCTACGCGCCCCTGTTCCTGGCCCTGGAAGGGGACGCCGCCCTGGAAGCGGTTCGGCGTCCCAATCCGGCGGGGAAACGCCCCAAAGCCGTCCCTGAAGCGCCGGGAACAACGGAATCCCGGTGGCTTATCCGCCTGGAGCGTATCGCCGAATTGACGGACCAATTTGACCGGGCCGAAAAGGATTCGGGGTATACGTTGGAACGGCTCATCGAACTTTTATCGGAAACCGCCGGGGAACCGATGTCCGCCGGCGGCGGGCTGGCGGCCGCCGCTAAGGGAAGGGCCCGGAAAAAGACCCCAAAACCCGCCAAAAAGCCATGAGGAGCGCCGCCTATGGACCATCACCGCAACAATTCCGGGGGGTCTCAGGCCGGGGAAGCCGGGGGCGTGTACGAAACCCTGGCGGCGGCGGGGTATCAGGTCAGCCTCCGGGCCTTCAGCGCCATAGACCAATACCTGGAATTTACCCCGCTGCCCTTTACCTGGGTAGAGACCGATGCGGATATTACCGTCCTGGCCCGGCTTTTTGACCGCTTTCGTTTTCCCGGGGTGGACCTGGCCGACGGGGCCCTGGAAGCCGGGGACCGGAGCTGGTATTTCCGGTGCCTGGACCCTGAGGAAGCCCGCCCCGGCGGGGACGAAGCCTTCGGTTCGGCCTTCGCCCTGTTGTCCCTCAGCCAGGACTGGAAAACCCGGCGGTTTCGGGACCCCTGCGGGGTATATCCGGTCATCCGCCGGTTCCGGAGGGGGCCGGAAAAAAAGGCGCCTCCCGGGGAAAAGATCCGGTGGATGACCCCCCGGCCGGGGATCGGGCGTTACCAGGCCGCCATGGAGGGGGCCTTGATCTTGGCCCGTTACGGCATGGAGGAGGGGCGCCGCCTTGAGGAAATTATCCCGGTCATTCGGGATCTGCCCCGGGGTCAGACCCCGGGAACCGAAAGCCAGCGCCTGCTGCTTACGGGGCTCCTCCTCTCTCCCCGGCCGGATCGGGGGCTGGAACTGCTCAAGGGCTGCGGTTTTATCGCCGAGTTTTGGCCGGAATTCAGTATTCTGGATGATGTGGACCATTCCAAGGAATTTCACCCCGAAGGGAATGTGTGGAAACATACGATGGAAACCTTCCGGTACCGGAAGCCCATTGCCCGCCGGGGAAAGGCCTATGACCTCCGCCTTTCCCTGGGGCTCCTGCTCCACGATGTGGGGAAGCCCCTTTCGGCCTCGTCGGGGAGCCGCCGTTTCGACGGACACGCCGAGTTGGGGGCCAGGGTCGCCCGGAAATTCCTGGAACGCCTGGAATTTGAGCCTGCCCTGATCGGGGATATAGGGTACCTGGTAAAAAACCATATGCTCCCCGCGGCCCTGCCCCGGCTGCCCCTGATCAGAACCGAAGCAATTATGGCCAGCCCCCTGTTTCCCACCCTGATGGAACTCTACCGCTGTGATGAGTCCTCATCGTTTAAGGGCCCCAACGCCTATTATGAAAGCAGCGCGGCCTACCGGTCCTATCTTAAGAGCCGCGCGAGAATAAAATGCGGAGCATTTTATTCTAA
>JAITKD010000146.1 GCA_031278575.1 Spirochaetaceae bacterium
AGGACCCCCGCGGCCACCGATACGTTGAGGGAGTCTATTTTGCCTTTGGAGGGGATAGCCACCAGGGCATCGCAGCTCTCCCGGAGGAGCCGGGAAATACCGGTCCCTTCCCCCCCCAGGATCAGGGCGGCCCTGCCCCGGAGGTCCTTGGTATACACCGGTTCC
The DNA here is from genome assembly GCA_031278575.1 of Spirochaetaceae bacterium. Classification (GTDB taxonomy): domain Bacteria; phylum Spirochaetota; class Spirochaetia; order Treponematales; family Breznakiellaceae; genus JAIRMO01. Next base: position 166 of record JAITKD010000146.1, read on the forward strand.
CCGGCCATATCGGCGCCGTAGATCCAGAACCCCCGGTCCTTTAAGTCCTGAACCGCCCGGATCAGGTTGGCCGTCTCCACGGTGGGAACCCATGCCGCCGCCCCCGCGGAAGTCCGGGCGATAACCTCCCCGTGTTTGGCAATACGCCGGTTCCGGGTAAGCGCCAGATCCACCCCGAATTGATCGCAGGAACGGAGGATGGCCCCGTAATTGTGGGGGTCGGTGATTTCGTCCAGAACCGCCACCAGCACGTCGGCCCGGTCCCCCAGGCCGGCCAAAAACCCTTCCAGGGTAAGATCCGCCGCGGGGCTTCCGTCCTCTTCAACCAACAACACAATCCCCCGGTGATCCGGGGCAAGGCGGTCAAGCTCATGGGTTCCCGTCCGGTCAAGGCGGATCTTGTGTTCCGCCGCCAGGGTGATGAGTTCCCGGGCCCGGGGACCCGCCTTCGCCGCGAGGAGGGGACCCGCGGTTCTTCCCGATTTTATCCGTTCTTCAATGGCGTGAAATCCGGTTAAATACAACATACCATAACCCTTCAATCCAACCCGTAGGTCTTTCCGTATTGGACAATCTCCGTATGGGGGTACCCTTTTTCAACCAGGTATTTCTTAAAGGCGCTCTGGCCCTTGGGTTCCCCATGAACCAGGAGGATCTGTTTTAAGCGGGAGGTATCCAGGGACTTGAGCCACTCGCCGGCCTCAACATAGTCCGCATGGGCGCTGAAGGCATTGATCTCTTCAACCTGGGCCCGCCGCTTAAACCACTGGTCGTGGATCTTCACCTCCCGCTCTTTATTACGGATCCGTCTGCCCAGGGTGTTCCGGGCCATATACCCCACGGTGAGGATGGTGGTATTGGGATCGCCGATGTTGTGGATCAGGTGATGCTGGATCCGGCCGGCCTCACACATACCGTCGGCGGAAATAATGATGAGGGGGCCCGGATGGTCGTTCAGGGCCTTGGATTCCGCTACACTGGTGGTAAAGTGGAGGCTGTTAAACCCAAAGGGGTTTTTGTGATGTTTGATAAAGGCCTCGTGGATATCCTCATCATAACATTCGGGGTGTACCTGAAAGATGGTGGTGGCATTGGTCGCCATGGGCGAATCCACATAAATGGGGATCTCCGGAATAATCCCCTCATCCACCAGCAGGTGAAAATAATACACCAGTTCCTGGGTCCGTTCAATGGCAAAGGCGGGGATGAGGATCTTTCCCTTGGTGCGGACCGTCCGTTGGGCGATCTCGGCGAGTTTTTCCAAGGCATCTCCGGTGGTGTCGTGCCGGCGGTCACCGTAGGTACTCTCCAGGATGATATAATCCGCCGGGGGGACCCGGGCCGGATCCCGGATAATCGGCTTATCCTTACGGCCCAGATCGCCGGAGCAGAGGATTTTGGTTTCCTTTCCCGCTTTTTTTACGGTAATAAGGGCCATAGCGGAACCGAGGATGTGGCCGGCATCGTAAAATTCCAGTTCCACCCCCTCCCCTATAAACAGGGGACGATTGTAGGACAATCCGACAATTTGACCGGCCGCCTGGATCACGTCCTTTTCATCATACAGGGGTTCCCAGGTGAATTTTTCGTGTTTTTTACCGGCCTGTTTCCGCAGATACGCCGCGTCCCGGGCCTGGATATGGGCCGAATCCATCATGATAAGGCTGGAAATATCCCTGGTTGCGGGGGTGGCGTAGATGTTTCCCCGGTATCCCTTCTTGGGGAGCATCGGCAACAGGCCGCAATGGTCATAATGACCGTGGGTAACCACGACCCCCTGGATACGATCCATGGAAATACCTAAATTCCGGTTTTTCCGGTCCGCTTCGGCCCTGCTGCCTTGAAAAGCGCCGCAGTCGATGAGGTAACTTTTGCCGTAAGCCTCAATTACGTGTTTAGAACCGGTAACTTCCTCAGCCGCGCCGAGGGAATAAAAAATAATGTCCATGCCTCCTCCAAGTTTACCGGGAATTGCCGGATCCGTATAGCCCTAAACGGGGGAATGGTGTATAGTACCCGTAATACGGGAGGATTTTATGGCGTATCATGAAGTTTTGGGGCCCCGGGAGCGGCCCCCATTGGGGCATTGGATACCCTTGAGTATTCAACACGTCTTTGCTATGTTCGGGGCGACCATCCTGGTACCGCTTTTGACCGGCCTGAACCCGGCGACCGCCCTTTTTACCGCCGGTACGGGGACCTTGATCTATATCCTGGTAACCGGCGCGCGGGTTCCCGCATTTTTGGGGTCGTCTTTTGCCTTTATTCCGGCCCTTATCGGAATATCCTCCTCCTTTGGGACGGCCTATGCCCTGGGCGGGGCCTTTGTGGCGGGGATATTTTACTGTGTGGTGGGATTTATCATCCGGTTCGCGGGGAAGGGCTGGCTGGACAAGGCCCTGCCCCCGGTGGTGATAGGGTCGGTCATCGTGGTGATTGGCCTTAACCTGGCCCCCACCGCCATGACGATGGCCATGAATGACGGTGACGGAAACTACAGCCTGGTGATGCTTTCCATCGCCCTGGTTACCCTGGGGGTAACGGTGGCGGCAAATATTTTGCTGAAGGGCTTTTTCAGTACCATCCCCATCCTCATCGGCCTGGTGGCGGGGTACCTCTTTACCCTGATCATGGGGGCTTTTTTTCCCGCCTATAACATAATCGATTTTCAGGGCATCCGGGACGCCCCCTGGTTCGGCTTGCCCCAATTCGGGATGCCCCGGTTCAACATCGTCGCCGTATTGACCTTTGTTATCGTGTCCCTGGCGACCATCTGTGAACATCTGGGGGATACCCTGGTAACCAGTAAAGTGGTGGGCCAGGATTTTTATAAAAACCCGGGCTTACACCGCACCCTGACGGGGGACGGCTTGGCCACTACCTGGGCGAGCCTGTGGGGCGGTCCGCCTAACACCACCTACGGCGAAAATATCGGGGTTATGGCCATAACCCATGTGTATTCGGTCTGGGTTATCGGCGGCGCCGCGGTTATCGCGGTGATCCTTTCGTTTTTCCAAAAATTCGGCGCCCTGATAAGAACCATCCCCACTCCGGTTATGGGGGGGATTTCCATGCTGCTTTTCGGGATCATCGCTTCCAGCGGGCTGCGGACCATCGTGGAAAGCGGGGTGGATTACAAGGATAAGCGGAACCTCACCATAAGTTCGGTGATCTTTGTGATAGGCATCGGCGGCGGCAGGCTGGCCTTTGCCATAACGGGCGGACTTCAGTTTGAGCTTGCCGGAGTTGCCTTGGCCACGGTGGTGGGGATCATCCTCAACCTCATCTTCCCCCAAAACCGGGGAACGATTAAGACCGGCTAGGCTGCGGGCGGGGAGAGTCCCCACGGTCAACAAAGCAAGAAGGGGGAGCGCCGGGGATACCATAGGATGCACCCGTTTTGCCCATGACGAGCCGTTTTTGACGCGGCTCCCCCGCGCTCCAGCCTCCTCGGGCTCCGCCCTGCGGTGGCTTCCGCTGCCCCCACTCCTTTCTTCGCGGGCTTCTCCCCGGGTGGTTCGGGTGGGCGGACCGCTGGTCCGACGTGGTTTATTTCTCATTTCTCCCGCATTGAAGGGAGTGCGGCGTGTGTTTTCCTTGACTTAAAAATCTTAAACAAGTAAGGTAAAGGGAGTTGCCCCGGTTTCAGGTCTGGCTGATTTTGAAACCGCCGGAGGTGTTAAAAAGTAAAGGAGGTTCTTCATGCGGAACGCTACCCCTTCGAAATTTTCGAAGTGGCTGAATCCGGCGGCCATGGCCCTGGTTGTTATAGGCATTGTGCTCGTTAGCTTTTTGGGGACGAGTTTTTATATCGTAGATCAGACCGAGGAGGCGGTAGTTACCCGGTTCGGCCGGTTTTATACTACTAATGGGCCGGGGCTGCATATTAAGCTGCCCTTCGGCATAGATCGCCACTATGTGGTGAACGTGAAAAACGTACAGACCGAACAATTCGGTTTCCGTACCCTGACCAGCGGGGTTTCCTCCACCTATACAAACCAGACCAATGAATCTTCCATGCTCACCGGGGATCTTAATATTATCGAAGTGGAGTGGATCATCCAGTACCGCGTTGTGGACTCCAAGGCCTGGGTGTTTAATGTGATGGAACGGACCGAAACCATCCAGGACGTATCCCGTTCGGCCATCAATATGCTGGTGGGGGATCGGGCGATCATGGATATTATGGGACCGGAGCGGAGCCTTATTGAGGCGGAGGGGACGAAATTTATGAATGAAACCTTCCGTAACTACGGTCTGGGGATCGATGTTATCGCGGTAAAACTCCAAAACATAGACCCCCCCGCGGGGGTGCAGGAGGCCTTTGACGATGTGAACAAGGCCATCCAGGACATGAACCGGCTCATCAACGAGGGGCAGCAGGTGTATAACGAGGAGATCCCTAAGGCCAAGGGCGAGGCGGACCGGCGCATCCAGGTAGCCCAGGGGTATGCCACGGAACGGGTCAATCAGGCCAACGGCGAGGTGGAGCGGTTCAATTTGGTCTACAACGAGTATCGCCAAGCCCCGGAGGTTACCCGGCAGCGGCTTTATTATGAAATGATGGAAGAGATTTTTAAAGAAGATACGGGAACCGTCCTTATCGACCGGAATCTGGATAATTTCCTCCCCTTACAAAACCTCAATTCCCCCGCTGGAAATACGGGAGGCCGGCAATGAAAAAAACCATCGCGGTATTGGCGGTTATCGCCGTGATTATCATCGGCATCCTCGTGGCCGGCCCCTTTTATGTTATTGATGAGGGAGAACAGGCGGTGATTGTCCGGATGGGAAAACTCGTGGACGTGGTAACCGATGCGGGGCTCCATTTTAAAATGCCCTTTATTGATGAGGTGGCCCGGTATCCCAAACGGATCATGGCCTGGAACGGGGAACAAAAAAGCATGCCCACCCGGGAAAAACAGTATATTTGGGTTGATATTACCGCCCGGTGGAGGATATCGGATCCCCAAAAGTTCTACGAGTCTATTTCCACCGTGGGGGCGGCCTATTCCAAACTGGCGGAAATCATCGATTCCGAAGTACGGACCGTGGTGGCGGAAAACTATCTCCGGGAGACGGTGCGGAACTCCAACATCATCATGGAACGGAGCGGAACCGCTGATGCCCTGGGGATAGGGGCGGATATCGATCCGGGGCTCATCACCGATTCGATCCAGCCCGGCACTACCTACGAGGCCATCCAGAAGGGGCGCCGTCAGTTGGCCGAAGAGATTCTGACCCGGTCCCGGCGGATGGTCCCCGAATACGGCATTGAGCTTATCGACGTGGTGGCCCGGCAGATCCGCTATTCCGACGAGCTTACCCAAAGCGTCTATGCCCGGATGATCAAGGAACGGAACCAGATTGCCCAGGCATTCCGGTCCGAGGGGGAGGGAAAAAAAGCGGGCTGGCTGGGGCGTATGGACAACGAGCGGCGGTCCATCCTTTCCGAGGCCTACGAAAAGGCCGAGGCTATCCGGGGCGCCGCGGACGCCGAGGCTTCCCGAATCTACGCGGATGCCTACAATCAGGACCGGAGTTTCTTCGATTTCTGGCGGGCGGTGGAATCCTACCGTACTACCATACCGAAACTTGAAAAAACCCTTTCCACCGACATGGACTACTTTAAATACCTCTATTCGCCCCAGGGCAGATAAAACCGGATAAAGGGGACAATCGTGCGGGGCATTGGGATAGTACATTTTGAAATTGACGGCGCTGCGGTTCTGGGGTTTGATACGGGGCTTAATGCCCAGGCGTTTGCCCAGGCGAAGATGGCCCAGTTTGTTACCCAGCCGGGGTATATCGTACGCCCCGGAGGGCCGGTTGAACCCTGGAGACCCGGAGGGGTTATTGAACGGGAAGGAACCATGGTCATCTGGGGGCCGGATTTTGACGGGGAAGGGCTGGACCGGATAGTTTCCGGCGGGACCGGAAAAGAAGCGGCCCTGGACGCCCTGCGGTTCTGGATTAAGGCGCGGATCCTTTTGGAGGGCCGGGAAAGCCCTCCCGCTCCCTGGCCCGCGGGGGCGCTCGTGGCCGCCTCCGGAGCCATTCTTTTTCCGCCGGAACGGATCCTGCGGCGGGTTCTGGAGGCGGCCGGGGATGATGTTTGGCTTGCCGGCGTTGCCGGCTGGGTACACCCGGACCTCACCGGAGGGGAGGCCGCGGCCTATGCCGGGGCGGCTATGTTGTACCGGATATTCTGCGGGACCGGGGCTTTTCAGAACCCGGATATAGATCTGGTCCGCCAGGATATGCGGGAGGGTTTTTTTATTCCGGCCCGTTTTTTAGCGTTGGGATTGGAGGAGCCCCTGGCCCGGCTTTTGGAGGAGGCCCTGGCCCCGGTCAAATATTTTGTCCGGAAAGGAACAAAACGCCCGGGCTTGGAATCTCTGGAGGCGGTCTTAGGCGCCCCCGGTTCCCGAGGCAGCGGTTCCTATATCCGGGAACTGACCGGAGAAGAACGGGTAAAACTCAACAGCGAATTGGAGCAGTTTAAAAAAAAGAAGGGCCTCACGGTAAAAACCAAACGGTTCCTCGTGAGGAATACGGCAATCATCACGGGGTGCCTTATAGCCCTGGCCGTTCTGGTTTTTTCCGTGGGGAGTATCCTTTCAGGAAGGGCCAATAGGCCCACCACCCGGGGAATGAGCCCCCGGGAAGTGGTGGAAGCCTATTACGGGGCCCTGGAAGTCCTGGATCATAGCCTGATGGAGGCTTGTGTTACCGGTAAGGCGGGAAAAGACGATATTGCCCTGGTGAGCAACCTCTTTGTGATGAGCCGGGTCAGGATGGCCTATGAAATGAACAACCCCGTGATATCCGCCCGGGAATGGCTGGACGCCGGGGGGGGGCCCACCGATCGAACCGTGGTGGGGATTACCGGCATGGATCTGGCGGAATTGGATACCGACCGGGCGGACGGGGAAGTGAGCTTCCGGGCATCCTATACCCTCTGGCTGCCCCACTCCTCCGCCGAAACACCGGAGTCGACGGAACCGGCGCTTGAAGATTTCAAGCGCCTTCCCCAGGGAATTTTCTGCCGGGATGAACTGCGCCTTTCTTTACGGAAAGACCTTTGGCGTATCACCGATATCCGGCGGGAAAATCCCGGGAGTTCAGGATAGGCGCCGTCAGGGGAACAGACTTCCGGAAGAACCCAGGCACGAGTTCTACGCGACCACGGAAACCTTTTTCCGATGCTTGAATGTTTAGACCGCCGGAGTCCCCTGGATAAGTATAATTAACAACCCAAGAACCCGCTTTGCGGGGGAGGCAAGCGGCTAAACGCAACCCGCAATTCAGGCCGCCGGTCTGTTTCAGGACAGACCTTTCCCCTGAGTGTTTTCGGCTTGGGGTAGACAGGGGAACTGATTCGGAACCCAGGACGGCTTGGCGCCGTTTATCCGGGCGCGGGGACGGCGGGAAGGGGGAATAGAGGTGAAAAAGCGGTTTGGATCGCCGTTTTCCCATATCGGGGTCTGACCCCGGTGGCTAAAGTCCCAGAGTCCGTATCCCCCCGCCTCGCTCCGGCCTCCTCCTCCAGCGGCGGTTCCCCCTCCAGTATCCGCGACCCATACCGGTCCCCCCAGATATGCCCGATCCGTCCCGCCGCCCGGTTGTACCGTTGCGCGAACACCTGTTTCAGCCACTGCATGATCGCCGGAAGTTCCAGCCCGTCCGCCGGCTTAATGTAAAACGTGAGCCAGTCATCGGCAAGACAGAGTCCGCGAATATCGAAGACAAACCGAAACGTCGTCTCCCGGAATACCCGGGCAAAAATCGCCAGGGCCTTATTGGGGACCGGCGCCGCGGTACCGGTCCCCTGACGGAACAACGGTTCCCGGTTGTTGACGCGGGTGCGGATTTCATACCACACCCCTTGTTTTAATACGCGCAATGATCTCATGGATACTATATGGGATTGAAAAGCGGTTTTGCTTTAGTAAAGGGCTCGGAAATTTCAAATTCCGAACAAATTCCGCTAAAAATACCCCGTAAAATTTTTGCGGGTCAAGTTTAGGCCGGGCAGAGGGGAACTTACCGGTTCAGCAGGTAAAAGGCCAGGGCCGAAGCCATAAGGGCGTGGACATAGGGGGGGCGGCCCATGTTTTGGAGTACTTCTTCCGCCGGGACGGTTTCCACCTCCATATATTCATCCTCATCCAAATGCTGGGCCCCTCGGTATTCCAAGGCTTCGGCTAAAAAAAAGTGGACCCGGTTTGACATAAGGGCCGGATTCGGGTACATTTCCCCGATTTTCCGTATTTTCCCCGGCGCATAGGCGGTTTCTTCCTCCAATTCCCGGGCGGCGGCTTCTTCGGGATG
>JAITKD010000165.1 GCA_031278575.1 Spirochaetaceae bacterium
TTTTGTTGCCGGAAAAGGTGTTTTATCCGAACCGGAGATGGTCAACGCCAGGGAGGTTTTGTTGCGGTTCACTCCCCGAGGGGGGGATCCCCTTTTTGATGCTCTGTCACCGGTGATAAGGGGGTTGGGGATGATCCTGGTGGAATTGTCCGTATCCCGTCATAAGGGGAGCGTACAAATCCGCGCCGTGGTATACGGACCAAATCCCATGGGAATTGAAGGTTGTTCCCGGGCTCATCACGCCCTGCTTCCCCGTTTGGAATTGGCCTTTCCCGGTCAGGATATATCCGTGGAAGTGTCCTCCCCGGGGATAGACCGGATCATCAAAGACGGTTCTGAATTTGCCTGTTATATAGGCCGGGGAATACGGTGTTTCAGAACGGATATTTTCGATTGGTCCGGAGGTATATTGGTATCCGCGGATACGACACGGATTACCCTGAGAAATAAGGATGGGGAGATGGCGCTTGATTATGAGGTTATCGCTAAGGCAAAATTAGATTATTTACAGGAGGTTGAAAACTCGTGGCAACGGATATGACGGAGGCAATCCATCAGCTTATTCAGGACAGGGGTATCTCTGAAGAGTTAGTTCTGCGGACCATCGAAAACACCCTCCTCGCGGCCTATAAACGCCGTTTTGGAAATGCCGATAACGCGATTGTCCGGTTTGGTGATGACAACCGGGAAGTTTCGATTTACGCGAAGAAAAAAATCGTGGACGGCGTTTACGATCCGGTTTCGGAAATAGATCTGGAAGAAGCCAGGGAATTGAAATCCGAGGCGGAAATCGGGGACGAGCTGCTTATAGAAGTGGACCCCAAGGATTTTGACCGGATTTCGGTACAAAGCGCCAAACAGACCGCCCATCAGTCCATCCGGGAAATCCAGAAGGACAGCCTGTATTCGGAATACAAGGATAAGGTGGGGGAGATTATCATCGGTTATTACCAGCGGGAGCGGACCGGTACCATTTACGTGGATCTGGGCAAGGTTGAGGGGATCCTTCCCAAAAAATACCAGTCCCCCCGGGAGACCTACCATGTAAACGACCGGATCAAGGCCCTGATCACCGAGGTCAACAAGACCCCCGCGGGGCTCCAGGTGGTGCTTTCCCGGACCCATACCGATTTTGTCCGGGCCATCTTTGAGCTTGAGGTACCGGAAGTCTACGATAAAACCGTGGAAATTCATAAAATAGTCCGGGAGCCGGGGTACCGTACCAAACTTGCGGTTTATTCCAACCGGGAGGACGTGGACCCCGTGGGGGCCTGTGTGGGCCTCAAGGGGGTACGGATCCAGGCGGTTATCCGGGAAATGGAGGGGGAAAAGATCGATATTCTTAAATACGATCCGGATCCCCGGCGGTTTATCAAAAACGCCCTTTCCCCGGCGGAAGTCCGGGATGTGGTGATTTTGGACGAAGGGAAACACCAGGCCCTGGCGGTGGTCAACGATTCTCAGCTTTCCCTGGCCATTGGGAAACAGGGGCTGAATGTACGTCTGGCAAACCGCCTGGTGGACTGGAATATCGATGTTAAAACCGACGCCCAGTTTGAAGAAATGGACATATCTTCCGAGTCCCGGCGGGCGGTTTCCGAACTTTTTGGGGACGACGAAGAAATATCCCGGATTGTGGAATTGCCCGGAGTGGATGCCGCGGTGGCCGAAGCCCTTCTGTCCAATGAAATTGATTTTATCGAAGATTTTCTTGCCCTTTCCCCGGAGGAAATGGGTAATATCCAGGGGGTTACCCCGGAACAGCTTGAGGTTTTGCGTAAGCTCATCGAAGATAATGTCGAAATCGTGGAAGAAGAAGCGGATGAGGTCTTTCCCGATGACGGAACGGGAGCGGAAGGGCCTTCGGTTGAAACGGAGGGAGAAGATAATGCCCCGGAGGTGGAGGAGTATGAATGTCCTGAATGCGGGGCAAAGATAACCGTGGATATGACAAGCTGCCCGAATTGCGGCATTGGATTGAGTTTTGAATATGAAGACGAATAATCATCATATATAGTATAAACAAAGGTGGATCATGGCTGAGGAATTAGATAGTACCCAAAAAACCAAAAAGGTTGAACTCATTAAACATGTGAAAAATGATCATGAGTCTCAGGATGGAAAAAGCGTTCCCGGAGGGGCAGAACACGGAGAACGCCGTAAAGTGATTGTGGTTAAGAAAAAAAACATCCCCGCCGCTGTTGTTGTACCGGGAACCACGAAAAAACCTCAGCCTAAAGTCGTGGTCGTTCCTACCCAAGGGGATACGGGGCATGAAAAGGAACATCCCCGGCCGGCGGTAACCGGGGAAAACCCTCCTCCGCCGGAAGGGGGGATAAAAGCCGCCCCCGCGATGCGTGGCGAAGAGCCGCAGATCGCCGCTTTCCCCAATACCCAGCGGCCCGCGGTGGCCGTCGGCCGGGTTGGGGGGCGTCAGGTAGGGCCCAGACCCCCGCGGGAGGAGGGCGGCCGGCCGCCTTTCTCCAACCAGCGAGGGCCGGGAGGGCCGGCCCGGGCCGGGGGGAGAGCCCCGGGGCCGCGGTCCGGCGGCGGTGATAACCGGCCCGGAGGTCAGGGCGGGTCCCGGCCCTTTGGAGGCGGCTTTTCTCCCCGGCAGGGGGGGAGCCGTCCCGGAGGCGGGCCCGGCCGTCCCGGAGGTTTTACCGGCCCCCGGCCGCAGGGCCCCCGGATCGGAGGTCCCCGGACCGGGCCGGGTTTGTCGTCGCCCCCCCCCTTGTCTGAAGGGAAGGGGCCGGTTAAAAAAACCTTTAAGGCAAAAAAGGCGGTTTATCAGCGGAAAGAACAGGAAATGGAGGAAAAACTCCTCCAGACCAAAAAAAAGATCACCCATATAGCCAATCCGGTGCCCAAATCCATAGATATCATGGAGGTGATATCGGTTTCGGAATTGGCCCGGAAGATGAACCTCAAGGCATCGGATCTGATTCAGAAGCTGATGAGTATGGGGATGATGGTAACCATAAATCAACAGATCGACGCGGAAACCGCCGCGATCTTGGCGGCCGAATTCGGGGCGGATGTGAACATCGTCAGCCTCTACGATGAGACCCTGATAGAGACCGAAGCGGATGATGAGGCGTCTTTGGCCCCCCGGCCTCCGGTGGTTACCGTTATGGGCCACGTGGATCACGGTAAAACCAAACTCCTCGACGCCATCCGGAGCGCCGATGTGGTTTCCGGTGAATTCGGCGGTATTACCCAGCATATCGGGGCCTATACGGTGGATACCGTCCACGGTGGCCGGATAACCTTCCTGGATACCCCCGGCCACGAGGCCTTTACCCGGATGCGGGCCCGGGGCGCCCAGGTAACGGACATTGTGGTGCTGGTGGTTGCCGCCGATGACGGGGTGATGCCCCAGACCATTGAGGCCATAAACCACGCCAAAGAAGCCGCGGTTCCCATCATTGTGGCGGTTAACAAAATGGATAAGCCCGAGGCCAATCCCGACAAGGTAAAGAGCCAGCTTTCGGACTTGGGACTCATGCCCGAAGACTGGGGGGGGCAAACCATGTTTGTGGAACTTTCCGCCCTAAGGAAGGAGGGGATCGATAAGCTCATTGACGCCATCCTCCTGGAAGCGGAAATTCTGGACCTCAAAGCCAATTATGACCGGAACGCCGAAGGAAAGATCCTGGAATCCCGGATAGATCACGGCCGGGGTATCGTTGCCACCGTCATCGTACAGCGGGGAACCCTGGAGATCGGGGATTCCTTTGTGGCCGGTATTTGGCCAGGAAAGGTACGGGCCCTCTTTAACGATAAGGGGGATAAGGTCGATAGGGCAACCCCCTCTATGCCCGTGGAGGTCCTGGGGTTCGAGGGGATCCCCGACGCGGGGGACCCCATCCATGTGGTGGAAGATGAACGGATAGCCCGGGGTATTTCCTCGAAACGGCAGGAACTTAAACGGTTTGAGGACGCCAAAAACATTAAGAAAATCACCCTGGATAACCTCTACGATACCATCAATGACGGGGCGATTCAGGAACTCAAGGTTATTATTAAAAGCGATGTCCAGGGTTCCGCGGAAGTGCTCCGATCGAGCCTGGAGAAGCTCTCCAACAACGAGGTACGGCTTAATGTGATTCAGGCCCTTCCGGGGGCCATTAACGAGGGGGATGTGGATCTGGCCATCGCTTCCAACGCCATTATCATCGGGTTTAACGTGCGGCCCGTACCCAAGGCGAAGATCCTGGCGGACCAGGAGAAGGTGGATGTCCGTAAATACAATGTCATCTACAAGGCGGTGGAGGAGATCCGCCAGGCCATGGAGGGGATGCTTAAACCCGATACCAAAGAGGAAGTGATCGCTTCCGTGGAAGTACGGGAAACCTTTAAGGTTCCCAAAATCGGTACCATCGCCGGGTGTTATGTCCTTACCGGGACGGTTAAGCGGAGCGCCAGCGTTAATATCATCCGGGAGGATATCGTGGTTCATACGGGAAAAATCGGATCCCTCCGGCGTTTTAAAGACGATGTCCGGGAAGTCGCGGCGGGTTATGAATGCGGGATGAGTTTTGACGGGTTCGACGCCGTCCGGGTGGGGGATCAAATAGAGGTTTTTGAATTAATTGAAGTTGCCAGGAAATTCGGTCCGTAAACCATGGCGGAATATAGGCTTGAACGGATTGGACGGCTCATTCAGGAACTGATCGGTTCCCTGATAGTGGAAAGCCGGATCAAGGATCCCCGGGTGGATCCCCTGCTTTCTATTACCCGGGTTAAGGTATCCCGGGATCTCTCCTTTGCGGATGTTTATGTCTCGGGCTACAAGACCCCCGAAAGCCTCGGTAAGGGCATCGCGGGTTTACAAAGCGCCGCCGGGTTTATCCAGGCCCAGCTAAACGCCGGGATGCGGATCCGCCAGATTCCCCGGCTCCGTTTTCATGAGGACCCGGGGCTTCGGGAGGGCTTTGAGCTGATAAAAAAAATCGAGGGACTCGTGCGTAATGACGGAACTTGATCCATCGGGGATACTATTGCTCAACAAAGCCCCCGGAATAACCTCGTTTCAATCCCTTAACGGGATAAAAAAAGCCTTTTCCACCCCTAAGGTAGGCCATGCGGGTACCCTGGATAAGTTCGCCTCGGGGCTCCTCCTGGTATTGGTTGGCCGGGCGGTAAAATTAACCCCCTGGTTTTCCGGTTGCGATAAACACTATGAGGGGATCATCCGCTTCGGTATTGAGACCGACACCCTGGATCCTGAAGGTTCACCGGTCGCCCGGGGGGCAATCCCTTCCCGGGAAGCCGTGGAGGAGGTCCTTCCCCGTTTTCGGGGGGATATACTCCAGGCGCCGCCGGCCTATTCCGCTATCCACCTGGGGGGTAAACGGGCCTCCCGGCTTGCCCGGGCGGGGGAGCCGGTGGAAATGGAAAAACGCCCCGTAACGGTCTATGCCCTGGACCTCATTTCATACGAGCCCCCTCTGGCTTACCTCCATGTCCATTGTTCCAAGGGAACCTATATCCGCTCCCTGGCCAGGGATATCGCTTTGGCGGCCGGTTCCCGGGGTTATCTCCAGGCCCTTACCCGGACCCGGATGGCGGGTTTCCATCTGTCCCAGGCCCTGGATTTTTCTTCCCTTTCTTTGGGAAGGGGCCCGCTTTTTGACGCCCTGCGGCCTCCTGAGCCGGGGGTTTTTGACGCCCTGGGCCTCCCCGTGGTATTTACCGATGCCCCGGCGGCGGAAAAGATACGCCGGGGTATCTCCCTGGAAAGGCTCATTAAGGAAAAAGGGGTCATTCCCCCCGGGGATTCCCAAAGTACCGCGGCGGGGTTGTTCCGGGCCGGGGAGCCTGCCGCCGGGTCCGGGGATTTTTTGGGGATTATCGAAAAAAAGGCCGGCGCCTGGTCCTACGGATATGTCTATGCGCGTGTTTGACTGGTCCCAATTTATGGAGGGCGCCCTTTTAAATGAGCCCGCCCGAGGGGGAACGGCCATGACCATCGGGGTTTTTGACGGGGTTCACCGGGGACATCAGGCCCTTATCGGGGAAATCGTTCAACAGGCCCCCTGTGGTATCCCCACGGTGATCACCTTTAAACAAAACCCCAAAAAGGTTTTGCGTCCCGGGGAATATCAGGGGGATATTGTCGGACTGGACCGGAAGATGATTATTTTTGAAGCTTTGGGGGTGGAACTGGTCATCCTGATTGACTTTTCTAAAGAATTCAGTAAACTAAACGGTAGGGATTTTATTGGGTGTTTAAAGGGCCGGGGAAGGCTGGTTTTTTTGGCGGTCGGCGCTGATTTCCGGTGCGGTTCCGGGCTTGATACGGACGTTTCGGAAATAAAAAAGTTCAGCCGGGAGACGGGGGTAAAAACCGAAGTGGTTCCCCCGGTGACCGAAGGGGGGCTTCCGGTTAGTTCGAGCCGGATCCGCGGAGCGGTTTCCGCGGGGGACCTGGATCAGGCGGCGGCGCTTCTGGGCAGAAGGGTAGAAATAGATCTGACCGGCGTATCCCCCCGCTCCGGATCGGACGGGTTGTTTTACGACGCCCGGTCCCATCACCGGCTCCTGCCCCCTCCGGGCCGGTATGGGGTATTGTTTTACGGGCCCCGTAATGCCGGGGGAACGGAAGCGGACGTTCTGATTGACGGCACGGGGGTGTTTATTCCGTCATTAAACCGGGCGGAGCGGATTGAATTTATAAAACGAGGCGGTTTTAAGGCTTTAGCCGGAATAACCGTAAAAGCCGGTTTGGAAACAACCGAATTTGCGGCCGGCGGAGGTATTTTTTAATACCGGTGAATTGGTCCCCAAGGAGAAAATATATGGCGTTAAACAAAGAAGAT
>JAITKD010000188.1 GCA_031278575.1 Spirochaetaceae bacterium
TGTCCACCCCAAGCCGAAAACTCCCCGGGGAGAGGTCTGTCCCGAATCAGGTAAAACCTGAATTGCGGGTCACGTTTAGGACAGGGGGGGTATCACACGATCAACCAGTTACGGATTAAGCCCGCGAAAAACGGCGTGGGGGTAGCGGACGCCCCCGCAGGGCGAAGCCCGCGGCGGCTGGAGCGAGGGGGAGCCGCGTCAAAAACGGTTCGTCATGGGCAAAACGGGTACATCCGATGACATCCCCGGCGCTCCCCCTCCGTAACTTGTTGATCCGCAAAACGAGCTTTTTCAAAATCACAATCCCGCCGGACTACCGGAGTTTAAAAACGCCGTCCTTCATCCCCGGGACGCTGTATTTCAAATTCCACGAAAAGGTATAGGTCCAGGTATCGGGGAAATCGGTCCAGGCGAATTTGGCGCTGAACCGGCCGAATTTTCCCCGGACGGAACCGTAAAACGAAAGGTCCCAGAGGGAATCCTTTTGGTGGATACGGGAATACCCCAGTTTTGTTTTGAGTTGAAACAGGGAGAAAGCATAGGTCAGTTCCCCTGAAAATTTGGCGGACGCAAATTGGTAATCCCCTTCGGCGCCGGGATACGGCAGGGGGGGCTCGGCGGCCCTGGTCGTACCGGTTAGGGTCCCCTGAAAAACCGTCCGGACCGGTCCCAGGATCAAGCCCAGGGACCCTTCCAGGGCATCGGTAATTTTTTCCGGGTCCGAGGCGTTCCGGTTGAGTTCCAGGGATATCCGGGAAAGGCCGAAGGGGAATTCCCGGCGGGGCGTGGGGAAACGGTAATACAAAAGGCTGGAACTCCGGATAAAGGGGGCCCCCGGGTCGGGGCCCCGGAGGCTGGTGCTTATCCTGAAAAGGCTGCTCCGCTTTCCCCGCCATTCAAAACGGCCCGCGGCCCTGAAAAGGGAGCCATGGGCGCTGCCGTCGCTTCCCACATAACGATCCCCCGCCGCATCGGCGGCCAGGGAAAGCCGCCAGGGCCGGTTCCCCAGGGTGATCCCGATGTTTCCGTAAAGGTCCCTGCCAAAGGCAAAGGTTTCCGAATAGGCCATATCCGAGGCGATCCCAAAAACGGGGGAGGTAAAGGTCAGGTTACCCCCGTAGATTCGGAAATCCCGCTCGGGCAGGGGCGGTGTTTCGGAAAACCACGAGGATGCATGACGGGGCGGCAGGGTATCTGTTTTAAAAAATCCCTCCATCCCCAGGTTGATTTTTGACGCGAATTGGAAGTTAACGCCCCCTCCATAGGCGGGGGTGTATTTCTCATCCAAGTGGACCGAAGCAAACCCCCGCACCGGGCCCAGGGGGGGGCTTGCCAGGTTAAGATAAAACGCCGGCTCCCCCGTAGCCGATGGGGTGGTCTTCAGGTCCGCGGTGGAAGGTTTATGGTATTCCAAAAAAGGGACGGATCGGATTGCGGGATTTCGAAGCCGGGGGGCAAGCCCCGATTCATCGATACGCCCGTAAAGGAACCGGGAACCGGTGGCGCCGTGGTAGAGCCCGGCGCCCAGGGCGGTAATACCCGCATCGGGATTTTCCCAGGGAGGGATTGGCCGTTTATCCGTAACCTGCCCCCGGGCCGTCAAACCCAGGATATGCAGCCGTAAATCCCCCCGGTTTATCAGACTTTTATCCCGTTCCCAGGAACCGGACCAGAGCAGATCCGTCCTGAAAAGGGGCTCCCGGGGAAGCGCCCCCAGGGAAGCCGCCGTCCCCAAAATAAAAATCAATAACAAACCAGCCCAAAAAGAAACAGGAGTCCAGCTTTTCATGTACTATATAAGGAACTGTCCTGCGGGGTACTTCAATAGAATTGTTTAAAATTTCATTTTTTGAATAAATTCCGATAAAAAACCGGCTTGGGAGGGGACCATGGGGTTCTTGAACAAGCCCGATGAATCCCGCGGAATTTTAAAAAACTGAGGCGGTTTCAAAATTATGGATCCGCAGAACCCTTGGCTTTTGAAACTACCTCAGCCGGAAGTTATGCGGCCGTTATGGTATGTTAGCAGCGGCGTTCCCTTTAAAGATTGGACTGATTCTGCCAAATTTGGCTGTCTTCAAAACCGTTTATCTGTTTGATCAGGGTAAGCCAATAGGCAGCTTCAGTATTAGAAGCATAGGGGCCTACCCGGACCCGGTAAAACGTCTTTCCGTCTACGTTCCGGTTTTCTATGATCGAGGATATGCCCTTTGTCGCCAGGGTTTCCTTGACCCCCTCGGCCCGGGTTTGGGTGGAAAAGGACCCGGTTTGGACCCAGAAATTAGTACGTCCCTTGGGTTGAGCCCGGGGGGCCGTCCGGGCCGCGGTCGCCGCGGGCGGTTTGGCGGGTTGGGAGGATGTCGCGGGTTTTACCGGGGACGCGGCCGGTTTTGCCCGGACCGCCGGCGCGGCAACGGTATCGGCGGGAACCGCCGGTGTTTTGGGGCTGGGGACATTTATAACCAGATTGGTCCTGGACCTGGTTCCATCGGCGGTTTCTTCACGGCTGATGAATTCCCCCTGTATATTGACGGGTTCCCCGTTTATATAAATATGGTTGTTGGTTTCCTGGATAGTCGAAGCCGCAGGCGGTACCTGCAGCCCCTTAATTTCATCAGGATTTTTAACCATATCCTTTAGATCCAGCTTGAGCGGCTGGGTCTGTTCATTGCGAACAATCTCGGAATTTCCCGGAGGGATCGGCCGGCTAAACTCCGTTGTTACCGGTGAAACAGGTTCTTTGGGTGAAAACATCAATATAGAGGCCCCGATGATGATCACCAAGAAAATTCCGATCGAAATCGAAATAAGTAATAATTTTCTCTTTTCCATAATTATCGCTTAATCCCCTCCTGGGATAAAATATCATCGATCCGGCGCTCCAAAGCCCCCCTATGGATCCGTAAATCGATGCCGGAATACCCCCAGTTGTTTACTCTGTAAATATCGGTATTTTGGGATAAATATTGAGACATAAATTTTCTTTGGCTTTTAAAACGCCGGATCAAGGGTAAAATCGGGAGCCCGTCCCGGCGGCGGGCCCGTAAAAGCCGGGTGAGGAGGGGGGCCTGGACGATGATGATAAAGTCCAGCCGGCTGAAGGCGGTGGACCGGTGGAGCAGGGCGGCGTTGATCACGCAGGGGCCTTCCGGGATCCCGGCGATCCAATTTTCGGTGAGGCGGTTTGCCGCGGGGTGGACGATTCCCTCCAGGGCCGCCAGTTCCCCAGGGCTGCCGAAAACCTTCGTCCCCAGGGCCCGGCGGTCCACGGCGCCGTCTTCCCCCAGGATTTCAGGGCCGAACCGTTGGACAATGGCCTCCTTTTCAACCGCAATAGCCCGGTGCCCCAGGGTATCCACATCCAGCACCGGCAGCCCCCGTTCTTCCAGGAGCCGGGCCACGTAGTTTTTCCCCGCGCAGTACATCCCGGTTAGGCCGATGATCCTGGGCCCCGTATCAAAAATTTTTTTCATATTTACTTATGGTACTATTGACTTAATGTTAACGTCAACGTTTAAAATTCATTTATCTCATGAATGGAGGGAATAGTATAATGACATCACGGGTTTATTTCTCCGATATGGCCTACACCGCCTATGAATCGAATCAAACCTTGCCCTGTAAACTGGGCCGTCAGTTGGAGGTCTCCGGGCTGGGGGATAAGGTAAAGGACAAAAATGTCGCAATCAAGATCCACGTAGGATCCGAACTGGGGTATTCTACCATCCCCCCGGTTTTTATGCGGATCCTCGCGCAATTTGTCAAAGATCACGGGGGCAGCTGTTTTTTTGTGGATCACTATATCGCTTCCCGGCATCCTGAAAACCGGGGTTATACCCAGGAAAGCCTGGGAGCGCCCATACTGGAGGCCGCGGGCCACCTGGGAAAGTACCTCTACACCGTAGAAGTGGATCACAAGGGCTTTAAACACGTGGATATCGCGGGGCTGGTGCATGACGCGGATTTTCTCATCAATTTTGCCCATGTCAAGGGCCACGGCTGCTGCGCCTACGGCGGGGCGGTAAAAAATATCGCCATGGGCTGCGTCAGCGACCGGACCCGCCGGGAACAGCACGGCCTTGAGGGGGGCCTCACCTGGGACCACGAAAAATGCACCCACTGCCGGGCCTGTGTGGAAAGCTGTAACCATCAGGCGAATAGTTTTAATGACAAGGATCAATACGAGGTGAATTTCCACAACTGTACCCTTTGTCAGCACTGCCTCAAGGTGTGCCCCACCGGGGCCATTTCCCTTACCGATGCGAGTTACCTTGATTTCCAGAAGGGGCTGGCCCTGTGTACCAAAACCGTAGTGGATACCTTTGCGCCGGGGAATGTGTTTTATATCAACCTCCTCATCGCCATTACCGCCATGTGTGACTGCTGGGGGATGACCACCCCTTCCCTGGTACCGGATATCGGGGTTATGTCTTCCTGGGATATGGCGGCCATAGAAACCGCCAGCCTGGACCAGATCAAATACGAAAAGTTGAACCCCGAAGGGGTGCCTTCGGGCAGTACCATGGGGGATCGCGGGCACCTCTTTGAGCGCCTCCATGGGAAGGATCCCTATTCCCAGATCGCGTTTCTTGAAGAGCTGGGCCTGGGCGCTAAAGACTATACCCTGGAGATGGTAAAATAGGCGCTCGTGATGTATACATCAACAAACAAAGGAGGATCGATCTATGGCGGTTTTAATGAGGTTTTTTTACGATTATGAATGTCCCTATTGTCATCGGGGATATGGGTATCTCCTCGAATGTATCGGGGATCACCCGGAAATCGAGCTTGAATGGCGGCCCATTGAGGCCCATCCCCGGCCGGAAAATCATCCGCCCCATACGGATCTCTGCGTACAAAGCTACTATATCGCCCGGGAACTTGGGGCGGATATGGCGGCGTTTCACCGGAAAATGTTCCAGGCCGCGGCGTTGGAACGGCGCAATGTGGAAACCGCCGATGTGCTTGTGGAGGTTCTGACGGGTATCGTGGACCCCGGCAAATTCCGGGCCATCCTGGAATCGAACAAATACGCCCCCCGGGTGACGGAAAACAACGATCTGGCCTATGAACAAAGCGGCGTCTGGGCCGTCCCCGCCTTCAGGATACTACGGAAGGGGGCCCCGGACAAAAAGCTGGATTCCCCGGAAGGGGTGGGGCTTACCCGGGACCAGATCCGGGAATTCCTGGAACACGCCGGGGCATAACCGGCCGATCATCCGGCGGGGTACCGGGCCTTTGCGGAGAAGGCGCGAGTATGAAGGGGAGGGGAAAAGCGGTGCGGGCCTTCCGTTCCCCCTCATGGGGTCAGACCCCATGACCAAACCGCATAAAAACGCAACAAACTACAGTAAACAGTAATATATGTCACCAAATAGCACCAAACCGACATCAACGACCGTATTTTTTGGGGGGACGGAATTGACGGAAACAGCGGTGGGGCCCCTCCGTTCCCCCTCATGGGGTCAGACCCCATGATGATACCCCGGTCCTGGGGCTAACCTTGACCCGCAAAAATTTTAAGCGGAATTTGAAATTTTTTAGCCCGTTACTAAAGCAAAGCGCCTGTCAAGCACATATACTTGCTATGAGACCATTACGTATACTGAAACAGGGGGTGTGGTACGAAATCCGCACCCGCGTCAACAACCGGGAACCGTTGTTCCGTCAGGGGACCGGCGCCGCGGGGCCGGTCCCCAATAAGGCCCTGGCCATTTTTGCCCGGGTGTTCCGGGAGACGAAACTCCGGTTCGTTTTCGAGATTCGGAAGCTGTGTTTGGAGGATGACTGGCTGACGTTTTATATCAAGCCTGCGGACGGGCGGGAACTTCCGGCTATCATGCAGTGGCTGAAACAGGTGTTCGCCCAACGGTACAACCGGGCGGAAGGCCGGATCGGGCATATCTGGGGGGACCGGTATGGGTCGTGGATAGTGGAGGGGGAACCGCCGCCGGAGGAGGAGGCCGGAGTGGGGCGGGGGGATTCGGACATTGGGGTCAGACCCCGGCATGGGGAAACGGCGATCCAAACCGCTTTTTCCCTCATATTCCCCCTTTTCCCCGCCCCGGCGCCCGGATAAGCGGCGCTAATCCGCCGTGGATTCCATTTCAACCTTCTTTTTCATCCCAAACCGAAAACTCCCCGGGGACAGGTCTGTCCTGAAACAGGTAAAATCCGAATTGCGGGATATGTATAACGCAATCGGCCGGGGTATGTTGTTCTCATAAGGTAAAATTGCTGTTAAATTTTATGCTGGTATCACGCCCCTGATCGTTGAAGCGCCGATAGAAATCCCCTATAATAAAGCAAGGAGTACCTTGATGGAAAAAACACATCCTGTTCCCGCGGATCGCATCGCCCATTATACCAGCGTTAAAACCGCGGCCCCCCTGGTGATTGACGGGGACCTGGAGAAACCCCAATGGAAGGATGCGCCGAAATCCCGGCGTTTTGTGGATCTGGTAAGCGGAGAGCCCGCCTTTCTTGATACGCGGATGGCGTCTCTGTGGGATGAAAAAAATCTTTATATCGCCTTTTGGCTTGAAGAACCCGCGGTGCGGGCATCCCTGACGGAACGGGATTCCTTTATCTGGTTTGACAACGACGTGGAGGTTTTTCTGGACGGGGAGGACTGTTATTACGAATTGGAAATAAACGCCTATAATACGGTGTACGAGGTTTTTTTTATTTACCAGGACGCCCTCAAGCGGGGGAGCCGTTTTGACACCCCGGAATTTGACCTTCTCCGGCGGAACGTGGACGTATTAAGCGGGTTTCAGGATTACACCCGGTTTGGCAAGCATCACCGGGGTAAACGGTGGGCCTTTATGGATTATGATTTCCCGGGGCTGAACACGGCGGTACAAGTCCAGGGGAAGATCAACGAGCCTTCCCACATAGACAAGGGGTGGACCGTGGAAATAGCCTTCCCCTGGGAGGGGATATCCAAACTGCTCCCCGGCCGGAAGTTTCCCCCCGCCCCGGGGGACCAGCTCCGGGCGGCCTTCTTCCGCTTTGAGGCCCTGCGCTACCACGGGAAAAGCTCCGGCGAAAGCGTCGGCTGGGCCCTGAACGAACACGGGGTCTACGATTCCCACATCCCGGAAAATTTTTCCTGCCTCCACTTTGCGGAGGCCCTGAATACGCCCTGAGGGTCTCATGAAGATTCGGAAGAACGCCCCTACCGTCCTATCAATTCCGTCAGCCGGTTAAACCGGGCGGGGGTTTCCAGCGCGGGGATCAAACCCGCGGCGATGGCCTCGTAACCGGCCAGATAGGCGCCGGCGAGGAATACAATGGGAACCATCCGGTCCTCGTCCGGGACCTGGTAGCGCTCAAAAAAGGCGGCGATCCGTTCGGAATTGTTCCCTGAGCGGGTATTGATCCTGATGATGTCCGGAGGGAGGGCCGTACCCCCGACGGCGATCTTTTCCGGCAAGCGGTCGATGAGGGGCGTTACCTTTCCGCATTCCTCGCAGGTGGTACGGTAAAAATACACGAGGCTCAAATGGTCCGGCCGGAGCCGGTAATCGGCAAAAAGCCGGTCCCCGGTCTTTTTCTCCTTCGGGTTATAGACCCGTTTGTATACAAAAAGATCTTCCCCGGCGGTCAAAAAAGCCTCCCGGAGGTTTCGCGCAATCCCCTCGTTTCCCGAAAACACCCGTCCCCCGGCGATAAGCAGGGGCAGTTCCCGGGCGTCCCGGTCAAGGCCAAGGGAACCGGTTATCTCCTGGTACCGTTCCCGGTTTTCCCGGAGGAAGACATTGATCCGGTGAATGGCGTAGGGGTAACGGTCCCGGACGCCCTCCAGCTCGGCCGCCGCTATCGCGTCGAATTCCGCCGTCCCGTCACAGGATTGGCAAAGTTCCTCGTAAAAATAATACATATCGACCCGATCCGGCAGTTCCGCCGTCCCGGGGGACGCCGGTTCCGAACCCCCCCCGGCGTTACGGCCGCAGCCCGTACCAAGGGCGAGCATCCAAAGGACCGGCAGTATCTTCCAAATAACCGGGAAACGCATGGGCTTCCTCCCGCGCCGCGCAACGGCCTCCCCAAACTGAATTGTGGGGAGGGCCGCGATATTCCTGACCAGCAATTTTACCTTTACCAGGATTTTTCCCGGTAATAGGGGCGCATTTCCGGCGCAAGCGCCGGAAACCGGGCTTTCCGGGGCTCCGCTATCGCTCCGGCCCCGGCGCAACGCGCCGTGGCTGCTTGCGCACCCCTCCAATCCCTTGCGCGCTTCGTACACGGCGGCATTTTCGGCAATCATAGACCGGTAAAGGTAAAATTACTGATTCCTGACTGGAATATATTGCAATAATTCGTCATTTATGGCAATATATATTAGAGGAGAACGCGAATATGAAGAAACAGAAATGTACGGTAATAAAAGGGGGGGTATTCCTTTTAGTATGCGGTATTTTGTCGGCGGCCTGCGGCGGAAAAAAAACCGGGCCTGCGGGAGATACCGGGGACCTCTACACCCCGGTAGGGGAATACCCCATTGTAAAAGAGCCCCTGGAAATGAGCCTTTTTGCCATGAGCGCTCCCAATGTTATCGACCTGCAAACCAATGATTTTACCCGGTATTTGGAAGAAAAAACCAATATCAAGTGGAATTTTATCACCGCTCCGAATGATTCGGCGATAGAAAAGATGAATTTGCTGCTTATCAGTAACGAATATCCCGATGCGTTTATGTTCAGAACTCCCGACGTGGCCCAATACGGCATGAAAGAGCATATCCTTATCCCCCTGGAGGATCTGATCCCCCAGTATATGCCCAATTATTGGAAATTCATGCAGGAAAATCCCGAACTTTGGGCCCAGCAGCGCCAGGCGGACGGCCATATCTACGGGATCGCCTCGTTTAACGAATGTTACCACTGTAATTTCTACAATAAAATGTGGGTGAACATGGATTGGATCGAAAAGATCGGTCTGGGGGTCCCCACGACCACCGAAGAATTCAAGGCGGTGTGCAAACGGTTTTTGGAGCTTAACCCCAAGGGGATCGCGGTTACGGGATCCACCACGGGCTGGGGGGAGCAGTTCATCAACTTCCTCACCGGTTCCTTTATCACCAACCCCGGCGCCCGTACCGCGGGGGACAAGCTGGCGGTTTCCCCCTCGGGCGAGGTGGTAACCGTTGCCAACCAGGGCCAATACCGGGAAGCCCTGCGGTTCATGCACGAGCTCTACCGGATGGGGGCCATTTATGACGGCGGTTTTACCCAAAACCCGGACCAGTTCCGCAGCCTGGTCAACCAGCCCGGAGCGCCGGTACTCTTTTTGGCATCCGGCGCCATTGTCAACAGCGTGGACGCCGATGTGAACCCCTCGTTGTATAGGGCCTACCGGGCCATTCCTCCCCTGAAAGGCCCCGACGGGACCCGGATCTGCACCTACTTCAAATACGACAACCTTCAGGAAAACAAACTGGCGATCACCGACCGGTGCAAATACCCCGAGGCGGTACTCCGCTGGGCGGACCACTTCTATACCCTGGAAGGGTACCTCCAGTACCAGTACGGGCCCAACCTGGACGGGAAGGACTTTATCCTCAATCCCCCGGGGGAGGTGGGGTTAAACGGCAAACCGGCCCTGTTCAAGGTCCTGAACCAGTACACCGCCGAACCCCAGAACCATGACTGGCAGGATATCGGCCTCATCTACGCCACCGCGGATATCCGCCTGGGGGAATCCACGGATCCCAACATCGACATTACCTCCGCGGCGGGGCTGGAGAAGCTCCTCGTGATCGAAACCGAAACGGTCTGCGAGCCCTACGCCCAAAAGGAGGGCCAATTTGACGTGCTGCCGAACCGGCTCAAGTTGACTTCCGAAGAGTCCGACTCCGTCCAGACCATCGCGGTGGAGTTGGCAAAGTACATCGACGAAAACACCGTGGCCTTTATCAACGGCCGGAAAAACCTCAATGCCGAGTGGGACGCCTATGTAAGCGGTTTCGACCGGATCGGTCTGCCCCAATACCTCAAGGTCATGCAGACCGCCTGGGATCGTCAGCAGGGTAAATAAGCCATGCGGGATACGTCTATCCGGTCCTATAGGGGGGGGCATACCCGGTACGCATGGCAGTTTTGGCTCATTATGGCCTTACCCCTGGCGTATATTATTATTTTCTGTTATGTCCCGATGGGGGGGATCCTGATGGCCTTTAAGGACTACAGTCCCCGCCGGGGCATTTGGCAGAGCCCCTGGGTAGGCCTAAAGTGGTTTAAACAGTTCTTGACTACCCCCTCGGGACTGACGGTGATCCTCAATACCCTGCGGTTGGGCTTTTACAGCCTTATCGCCGGGTTTCCCATCCCCATCCTGTTGGCGGTGGGGCTGAACGAGATCCGCTCCCTGCGCTTCAAGAAAATGGTCCAGATGGTTACCTACGCGCCCTACTTTATCTCCGTGGTGGTCATGGTGGGGATGCTGATGCAGCTCACGGATCTGCGGATCGGTATTTTTAACCGGCTTATCACCATCCTGGGGGGCCATCCGGTTAATTTTTTTGGGGAGGCCCAAATATTCCCCCACCTTTACGTGTGGAGCGGCATTTGGCAGACCATGGGGTATTCTTCCATCATTTATATCGCCGCCCTGGCGGGGGTCAGCCGGGAAACCCAGGAGGCCGCGGTGGTGGACGGCGCGTCCCGGCTACAGCGGATCTGGCATGTGGATCTGCCGGCGATCCGCCCCACCATTGTCATCCTGCTGATCTTCAACTGCGGTTCCATCATGAGCATCGGTTTTGAAAAGGCCTATCTGATGCAGAACCCCATCAATATGGCTACCGCGGAGGTAATATCCACCTTTGTATACAAGGTGGGGCTGCAAAACGGCAATTATAGTTTTTCTACCGCGGTGGGCCTGTTCAATTCCATTGTCGGGTTTGTTTTGATGGTAACGGTTAATCAAATTTCAAAAAAATTGACCGATACCAGCGTGTGGTAGGAGGAGGTCCCTGATGGCTATCGGTAAAAAACACGCCATGATCCGGGATACCCTGGGGGATAGGATCTTTGTTACGGGTATATACCTCCTCTTGTGGGTGGTTTTGTTAATCGTCCTCCTCCCCCTGGTGTATATTGTAGCCGCTTCCTTTTCCGACCCCCAGGCGGTTATCGCGGGGAACGTGTGGTTCTGGCCGGTCCGGCCCACCCTGCGGGGATACGACGCGGTGTTTAAAAACCCCAAACTGATGACCGGTTTTTACAATTCCTTTTTTTATATGATTGTGGGCACCCTGGTGAACCTTATCATGACCCTGCTCTGCGCCTATCCCCTGACCCGCAAGCAGTTCGGCGCCCGGAATGTCCTTTCCGCCTTGATGGTGTTCACCATGTATTTTTCCGGCGGGATGGTGCCCATCTATATGGTGGTAAAAAAGCTGGGGCTCATCGACACCCGGCTTGCCATGATCATCCCCGCCGCCCTGAGCGTGTGGAACGTGATCCTCTGCCGTACCTATATTGTCTCGGTGATCCCCGAGGCCCTCTACGAGTCCGCTTCCCTGGACGGTTGTTCGCCCCTGCGGTTCCTGATCTTTATTGTGGCCCCCTTGAGTACCCCTATCCTGGCGGTACTGGCCTTATACTACGGGGTGGCCCACTGGAACACCTACTTTAACGCCCTGATATACCTTAACCGGACGGAATTGGCGCCCCTGCAGATCGTACTGCGGGAAATCCTGGTGTTGAGCAAGATCGATCCCGCTATGATCGCCGACGCCCGGGAACTTGCGGCAAAGCAGGGTTTGACGGATCTGCTTAAATACTCGGTCATCGTGGTCGGGTCGGTTCCGGTCATGTTGATCTATCCCTTTGTGCAGAAATATTTTGTAAAAGGCGTTATGATTGGCGCCGTAAAAGGTTAAGGTAACGTATGGAAAATAAAAATATAACGGAACGGAGAGAAAGAACCCGGTGGTTTACCGAGGCGCGCTTTGGGATGTTTATCCACTGGGGCTTATACGCCATCCCCGCGCGGGGGGAGTGGGTCCGCAGTACCGAGCGGATGAGCCACGAAGCCTATCTGCGTTATTTTGACGAATTCAGCGCCGTCCATTACCGGCCCCGGGAGTGGGCGCGGCTCGCCAAAAAGGCGGGGATGAAATACGCGGTTTTGACCGCCAAACATCACGACGGGTTTTGCCTGTGGGATACCAAGCTGACGGATTTTAAAGCCCCCAATACCCCCGCGGGCCGGGATCTGGTACGGGAATACCTGGAAGCTTTCCGGGAGGAGGGAATCCGGGTGGGGCTTTATTTTTCCATCATCGACTGGCGGCATCCCGGCTTTCCCCACTACGGAGACCGTCAGCATCCCCACCGGGACAACCCGGATTACGGCAACGAAAACCGGGACTTTAGCCGGTACCTTGAATTTATGCACGGGCAGATCCGGGAACTCCTTACCCAATACGGCAAGCTGGACATCATGTGGTTTGATTTTTCCTACGGCGATATGGCCGGGGAAAAATGGCGGGCCTCGGATCTGATGAAGATGGTCCGGTCCCTCCAGCCCCACCTGATCGTGGACAACCGTCTGGAGGGTTCCGGGGAAAATTCCGGGACCATCCTCACCGAAAACCCCAGCGGCTATGCCGGGGATTTCGCCTGCCCGGAACAGATGATCCCCCCCCAGGGGATCCGCAACAGCGCGGGGGATCCCGTGCCCTGGGAAGCCTGCATCACCCTGAACAACCATTGGGGGTACTGCGCCGAGGACCATCACTGGAAGCCCGCGGATATGGTGATCCGGATGCTGGTGGAGTGCGTCTCAAAAAACGGCAACCTCCTCCTCAATGTGGGCCCCGACGCCACGGGCCGGATTCCCCGCCCCTCGGTGGAGATCCTGGAGGCGGTGGGCCGCTGGATGGAGGATAACGGCGGCAGTATCTACGGCTGCGGCATGGCGGATTTTGCCAAACCCGAATGGGGCCGCTTTACCCGGCGGGGAAACACCCTCTACGCCCACCTTTACGAACCCCAGGCTGGGGGGGTCTGCCTGCCCCATCTGGCGGGTAAAATAGAAAAGCTGCGGCTCCTGGCCGACGGCAGCGAGATCCTCCCCGCCGATTACTGGAACCTGGCGGAATACCGGGAACACGCCTTTTTCTTCCTCAACCCCCGGAGTTTCGACAACTACCCCCTGCCGGACCCGGTGGATACCGTGGTGGAGATAACCCTGAAACAGAACCCGTAACCGTAAATTTTTTAAGCCGGGAACAAACCAAACAGCGGTTTTTCACCCCTTACCGG
Organism: Spirochaetaceae bacterium; assembly: GCA_031278575.1. GTDB lineage: Bacteria > Spirochaetota > Spirochaetia > Treponematales > Breznakiellaceae > JAIRMO01. The sequence goes on from JAITKD010000188.1 coordinate 13,278, forward strand.
AGTGCGGCAGGTCCGGCCCCGCGCCGCCCCCCAAAAAGGGCTTATTTTCAAAAAAATCTTGTCTTTTTGCTTCGATAGTTTTATATTAAACCCTAACTCCGCCCAAAACAGGCTGTCTATCACGTATTTCCTTATATTTTAACGAATTACATCCACTCATAGACAAGTTAATTAGGTTGTCTATTCTAAGCCACATAATCATCGTAATTCTTTATATTACAAGGAATTAGAGAATATGGGCTGCCTAACATGAGCGGAGTTAGGGGTTAAACGTAAAATTGCTGAAAATTCTGTCATCCGAAGCGCCTCATTTTAAAATGTTACCGAAAGGCATCTTGACATTATGTATATTGGTGGTATTATTGATGCCCGGAACATAAAAAATTTTCCCCTAAGGAGCTGCGTGATGAAACGGTTGTTTGCGGTATTGGTTATCCTGGTCATGGTGAGCGCGGCGGTTTATTCCGCGGGTCCCTTCTTCGGCGCCAAATTGGGGGTGGGTATCGGTTTCCATGGAAACGGAAAAGACATGGACGATTCTATTGACCTACTAAAAGCCACAATTTCTCAGCAAGTCGGTATTACGCCTTCCGTGGATGAAGCATCCGGGGCCGCCTTTGTCCTGTCGCCCTACGGGGGGTATTATATTACCGATAAACTCGCGGTCCAGGGGGAATTCAATTTTATGATCGGCCAAAAAAAGACCTGGAAATTTAGCGTCCTCGGGAATTCGTCAGAACTGACGGGCAGTTATTCTTCCCTGGATATTCCTGTTCTGGTAAAATATGAGTTTTTTACTCAACCGGCCCTGTTCGGCGCCCTGGCAGGCCCCTATATCTCCATCCCCTTGGGGGACGCTAAACTTTCAGCCGGGGGAGAAAGCATGGATCTTAAATTGGACGGCGTTACCGCCGGTATCGCGGTGGGGCTCTACGGAGGCTACCCCATAGGACCGGGCCGGATTATCGGCGATATCCGCTTTATCCTGGATTTTAATCCCGTAAAAGCAAAAGAGTCCGGGGTAACTATGGAATTGCTTAAACGCCGGGGGCTCAACATCACCGCCGGCTACGAAATTTCACTGGGCAAAAAATAGCCCGTGTTTCGCGCGCCCTTCAGGGGGCTTCCCCGGCAGACGTGTCAAATCCCCTGAAGGACCCGATCATACGGATCTTGACCGAATCCTTCCTTTCCCCTACTATAAGGTATGAACGCCGAAGAACTCCGCGCCCTGTATATCGAATTTTTTACCTCCCATGGGCACGCCCAAATTGAAGGGAAATCCCTGATCCCCGAAAACGATCCCACCGTGCTTTTTACCACCGCCGGGATGCACCCCCTCGTCCCCTACCTTTTAGGGGAGGAACATCCCGCGGGGAAGCGGCTCGTGGATTATCAGAAGTGTATCCGCACCGGGGACATCGACTCCGTGGGGGACCCCAGCCACCTGACTTTCTTCGAGATGCTGGGGAACTGGTCCCTGGGGGACTACTTCAAAGACGGGGCCATCGAGATGAGCTTTGAATTTCTCACCTCCCCCCGATGGCTGGGGATACCGGTGGAAAAAATCGGCGTAACCGTCTTTGAAGGGGAAGAGGGGATCCCCCGGGACGAGGAGGCCGCGGCGGCCTGGCGGCGGATGGGGATCCCCGAGGACCGGATCCGCTACCTGGGGAGGGACGACAACTGGTGGGGCCCCGCGGGAACCACCGGCCCCTGCGGGCCGGACTCGGAGATGTTCATTGATATGGGCAAGGAGCCCTGCGGCCCCGGCTGCGGGCCGGGCTGCCCCTGCGGGAAGTGGCTGGAAGTCTGGAACGACGTGTTCATGCAGTACAACAAGAACGCCCAGGGGGAGTACATCCCCCTGGAACGGACCTGCGTGGATACGGGGATGGGGATAGAACGGACCGTTACCATCCTGAACGGCAAGAAATCGGTCTATGATACGGAGATCTTCACCCCCATCATCGCCGCGGTGGAAAAGGCCTCGGAATACGTCTACGGGACCGACGGGGAGAAGGACCGTTCGGTACGGATCATCTGCGACCATGTGCGGTCCGCGGTCTTTATTCTGGGGGACCCCAAGGCGGTAAGCCCCTCCAATGTCGGGGCAGGCTACGTCCTCAGGCGGCTGATCCGCCGGGCGGTGCGGCACAGCCGCAAACTCGGGATGGAGGGCCCCCTCTCCCCCGTTGCCCGGGCGGTGGTGGAAAAATTCACCGGCCCCTACCCGGAACTTGCCGAAAACGCCGCCTTCATTATGGAAGAACTCGACCGGGAGGGGGAAAAATTCCTGGAAACCCTCCAGAAGGGGGAACACGAATTCCAAAAACTCCTCCCCAGTCTCAGGAAGGATCCCCGGGGGATCATGTCCGGCCGGCTGGCCTTCAAACTCTACGACACCTACGGCTTTCCCATCGAACTCACCGAAGAACTGGCCTTTGAGCAAGGGCTCAAGGTGAACCGGGAGGAATTCGAGGAGGCCTTTAAGAAGCACCAGGAACTGTCCCGGGCGGGGAGCAGCCAGCTTTTCAAGGGGGGCCTGGGGGACCAGGGGGAAATGGCGGTCAAATACCACACCGCCACCCACCTCCTCCACAAGGCCCTCAAGATGGTCCTGGGGGACCATGTGGCCCAGCGGGGTTCCAACATCACCGCGGAACGGATGCGCTTCGACTTTTCCCACGGGGAGCCCATGAGCGGCGAGGAACTGCGCCGGGTGGAGGCCCTCGTCAACGAGCAGATCCGGCGGGATCTCCCGGTTACCGTGGAGGTGATGAGCCTGGACGCGGCCAAGGGCTCCGGGGCCGTCGCCCTTTTCGGGGAAAAGTACGAATCCCAGGTCAAGGTCTATACCATGGGGGATTTTTCCCGGGAGGTCTGCGGGGGCCCCCATGTGGAACATACCGGGGTCCTGGGGACCTTCAAGATCCAGAAGGAACAATCCTCCTCCGCGGGGATCCGGCGGATCCGGGCGGTCTTAACCTAAGCGATGGAGCCGGCCTTCGGGCCGACCGGCGGCCCCCCTATCCAACAAAGACCCAACGAACAAGCCCCCGGGGAGGTTTTTTCGATTCGTTCGATTCTTCGGAGCGGGTCCCTGTCCCTGACCACCGTTGGACCACAGCGAATCGCTATAGAAAAACGTAACGGAAATGGGCTATATTTATTTTATAGAGTGAAGGGGATAGAAATGAAACGGTTATTATATAGCGGGATACTTTTACTTATTTTAACGGAGGCAGGGTTCAGTCAGACGGATCTCCAGACCGTTGCCATGGTAAACCTCATCAAAAGCGAACCGATTACGGTTAAACAGTTGCGGACCGAGGCGGATAGATACGAGGCGGGCAAGACCCTGTCAAACGAGGAAAAGCGGCGGGTCAGGCTGGATATCTTGAACGCGATGATCAACGAACGGCTGATCCTCCAGTCGGCGGAACAGGAGCGGATCACCGTGACGGATAACGAAATTAACGGGTATATCCAGCAACTGCGGGGTTCCTTAACCGAGACCGTGGGCAGGCCCGTAACGGATGCGGAATTTGCCACCCTCCTCCGGGGGCAGACCGGCATGGATCTTCCCTCCTACCGGGAACAGGTCCGCAAACAACTCATCGGCCAGCGTTACCTGGAATTCAAGCGGCCGAACCTCAGATCCTCCATCTCCAGCCCCACGGAGGCGGAGATCCTCAATACCTACAACCTCTACAAGACCCAGTTTGTGCAGCCCGATACGATACGGTTTTCTTATATTCAGGTCCCCGTGCGGGCCAATGCCCCCATTGCGGATAAAAACCAGGCCCGGGAGACGGCGAACCGCCTATACCGGGAAATCGGTTCCAGTGCCGCTAAATTCGACGACGCGGTCATCCGGGGGCGGACCCCAAACCAGGGCTATAACTCCCGGGAAGGGGAATACCTCCCCCGAAACCCGGAACTGTTGAATTCGGTGGGACAGGAATTGTTGGATATCGCCTTTACCCTGCCCCAGGGGGAGATTTCCCGGGTCATTGAAACCCCCCAGGGGTTTCTGATCATCAAGGTAACCGGAAGCTATGAAATGAAGACCCTCACCCTAAACGACATCCTGTTACAACCCGGCCCGCCCATGACCGTGCGGGAGCAGATCTCCGGAACCCTCACCCAGAGGAAGATGCAGGAGGCTATGACCCAGGCCCAACAGGAAATCATCACCGAACTTCGGGGAAGAAGAAATTCTGTCCAGATCTTTGAAAATTACCTTCTGAGTTGGTAACCCATGCCATCCCGTAGGAAAGGGCGAATCCTAGCTTTTCAAGCTCTCTATTCTTGGGAGGCCGCAGGCTCGTTTTGGGGAATGCCTGCGGACCCGGCTGAAGGCCCGGCCAGCGGAACGGTCCCGAACCTGTTTTCCCCGGAACCACTGGAAAAGCCGGGGAGCCTCGGGGAACTCCTGGAATTTCCCTGGCTGGAAACCGTCCCCGAAGCGATGGTCCTCGATTTCTCCCGGCTTTTGATCCTGGGCGTCGTAGAAAAAATCGGCGAAGTGGACGCCATGATCCGCTCCCACCTTGAAAATTGGGATCTTTCCCGGCTTAACCGGGTGGACCTGGCGATCCTCAGGATGAGTACCTACTCCCTCATGTACCAGCAAGACATCGCCCACCCCTCCATCGTCATTGCCGAGGCCATAGGGATCTGCAGGGAGTACGGCACCGACGAATCTTTCCGTTTCGTGAACGGGGTCCTCGATAGTATCCGACGGACCATCAAGAACAGAACCCGCCCGGCGGCCCTGGAGTACGTTGCCGGGTCCGGGCCGGGATAGGGCGCCTATGGCTCGTTCGCGGAAAACCCGGACCCCGGCGGCCAAGGGAGCGCCGGGGCGCATTCTTAAATCGGCCTGCGCCCTGGGGCTGGGCGCCGCCCTGGGGATCCTGGGGTTTTTGGTCCTCTTTACCTTCATGGCGGATTGGAACCCCCCGGAGGGGATCCAGGGGGGGGATGATTTTAGCCGGCTGCTGGCGGACTTTGACCGGGAATTCTCCGCCGGGGGGACGGCGCCGGAAGGCTTGAACCGCCTTCTGGACCGGCTTGAGAAAAGGGCCGCCGGCGTGGAGCCCCACCTGTCGGTTCTCAAACGCCGGCGGAACCTCGCCCGGGGGGCCCCCCCGGAAACCGCCGGCGCTTTTAAGGCCGCATACCTCCGGGGGGCGGAACGGATCGCCGCGGC
>JAITKD010000019.1 GCA_031278575.1 Spirochaetaceae bacterium
TTTTTAGCGGAATTTGTTCGGAAATTGAAGTTTTTGAATGGCTTACTAAAGCAAAACGGCCCCTCAATCCCATATAATATTCATGAGACCATTACGCATACTGAAACAGGGGGTATGGTATGAAATCCGTACCCGCATCAACAACCGGGAACCGCTGTTCCGTCATTTTAAAGCCTTGGCGCTGTTTGCCCGGGTGTTCCGGGAAACTAAACTGCGGTTCGTTTTCGAGATTCGCGGACTCTGTCTTGCGGACGACTGGCTGACGTTTTACATTAAACCGGCGGACGGGCTGGAACTTCCGGTGATCATGCAGTGGCTGAAGCAGGTGTTCGCCCAACGGTACAACCGCCTGGACGGCCGGATCGGGCATATCTGGGGGGACCGGTATGGGTCGTGGATAGTGGAGGGAGAGGCGCCGCCGGAGGAGGAGGCCGGATCGGGGCGGGGGGATTCGGACGCTGGGGTCAGACCCTGGTGTACGGACGCTGGGGTCAGACCCCAGTATGGGAAAACGGCGATCCACCCCGCTTTTCCCCCCCTATTCCCCCTTTCCCCCGCCCCGGCGCCCGGATAAGCGGCGCCAATCCGCCCGGGGTTCCGTAGCAGCCTTCTTTTCCTTCCCAAGCCGAAAACGCTCAGGGGAAAGGTCTGTCCTGAAACCGGTAAAACCTGCATTACGGGTCGTGTTTAGGGCAAAGAACCCTGTGGTTGGCCGGGATACACCCGAAGTCCGTATTCTAACCCAGTTCCGTGGACCGCTTAAAGGCGGCGTCCACCGCGTTCATCACGATACCCCGGAAGCCGGACTGCTCCAGGGCGGCGATTCCGGCGATGGTAGTACCCCCCGGAGAAGCCACCATGTCCTTGAGTTCCCCCGGATGCCGGCCCGTTTCTTTGACCATAGCCGCCGCCCCCAGAACCGTCTGGGCCGCGTAAGCCAGGGCCTTATCCCGGGGGAGCCCCGCCCTGACGCCGCCGTCGGCCAGGGCCTCGATAAAGATATACCCAAAGGCCGGACCTGAACCGGAAAGGCCGGTAACCGCATCCAGGTATTTTTCCTCAAGCCGGTCCACCACGCCGGAATTGGCCAGGAGCCGTTCCAATTCGGCGATCTTTTCTTCCCCCACCCCGGGGGAGGCGGCCAGAACGATCATCCCCCGGGAGATCAGGGCGGGGGTATTGGGCATGATACGGATCACCGGCTGGCCGGGACTTTCCAGTTCGGCCTCTATTTTTTTGATGCTGAACCCCGCTGCCATGGAAACCAGGGTCACGGGGTTCTTTAACGCCCTCCGTTCATTTACCGCTTGTTTTATCTCCTGGAGTACCCCGGAAAGCGCCTGAGGTTTTACCGCAAGAAAAACAAAATCCCCTTTTTTTACCGCCTCGCTGTTGGAATCAAAAACCCGGGCCCCCAGGGCCTGGGCGGCCTCCACCGCCTTGGGCTTATCCGAGTCGGTAAAACCCAGGTTATCCCCGCCGGCGATTCCCGCGGCCCCGCGCATCAAGGCCCTTCCCATGTTCCCGCTGCCTATACAGGCGATGGTGATACTCATATTTTTTCCTTCTATAAAAATCAGGTATTAGGCCGAATATCGAGTTTGCTTGGGCGCATCGCATGAGGACCGTACCGTTCCTCATGCGACCGGGCTATCCGCTCTAATAATTATTGACCGGCGCCGCCGGTCAATAATTATTCCGCTTCTATCCCTTGCGCGTTTTGGTTCCCGGAGAAACCGGCGGCAAAACTCGAATTCCGGCCTATTATACCGGCGGACCGCCCCGTTACCCCGGTTTGCCCGCCGGTTTACACCAAAAAAGCCGTTCCCCGCTGGGTCCCGGCGGCGAGGGCTTCCAAAACTTTAGGTTTCCCCCCGTGGGCGAGGATCATGGGGATGCCGTAGGACACCGCCCGCTGGGCGGCGTCGAGTTTAGTGGCGATCCCCCCGGTACCAAAACGGTTGGTGCCGCCGATACTGATCCTGCTACGGACCTGGGTTATGTCCCGAACCTCGTCTACCAGCTCCGCGTCGGGGTGTTCCTTGGGATTTTTATCGTAAAGCCCGTCGATATCGCTGAGGAGGATCAGGAGATCCGCGCTCCAGAGTACCGCCGATTGGGCCGCCAGGGTATCGTTGTCCCCGATCTTGATCTCCTCCACCGCCACGGTATCGTTTTCGTTAATGATAGGGACTATCCCCTCGTCTACCAGGGTAAACAGGGTGTTCCGCATATTCAGGGTCCGAATGGGATCCCCAAAATCGTCCTGGGTTAAGAGGATTTGTCCAATCCGCAGATCGTGGACCCCAAAGACCCGGCGCCAGGCATCCATAAGTTCCACCTGACCCACCGCGCAAAGGGCCTGTTTGTAGTGGATGTCCTTTTTTCGGCTCCATTTTTCCATGGTGGAAAGCCCGGCGGCCTGGGCGCCGGAAGAGACGATGACGATCTGCTTACCCCTCCGGATAAGACCGGCGGCCCCATCCGCAAATTCCGTTAAAAACGCCGGATTTATCCGGCCGTCCCGGTCAGCGAGGATGCTGGAACCGAATTTCAACACGATTTTACGGGCATCCGCTATCAACTGGGGTATCATGGCGTCCTTACGCGCGTCCTTACGCGCCGAAACAGCCGCAATTCCTTACGGCCGGAATTATCAGGGCCGTATCTGGCCTTGACCGGTTATACGATACTTTATCGTGGTCAGGGCTTCAAGCCCCATAGGCCCCCGGGCGTGGAATTTTTGGGTGCTTATCCCCAGTTCCGCGCCGAAACCGAATTCGCCGCCGTCGGTAAACCGGGTGGAAGCGTTGGTGTACACACAGGCCGCGTCTACCCGGCGGCCGAATTCTTCCGCCGCCCCCAGATCGTTGGTGAGGATGGCCTCGGAATGTTTGGTTCCGTACCGGTTGATGTGGGCAACGGCCCCGTCAAGGGAATCCACGGTTTTAACCGCCAGGACGTAATCCAGGAATTCGGTCGCCCAGTCTTCGGGGAGGGCGTCCTTGAGGAGGAGGCCCGGGGGGGGAAGGCCCACCGCGGCCTTGGAGGGGCCGTCACAGCGGAGTTCGGCCCTGCCCGCCAGCCGCGCCGCCAGGGACGGCAAGAGGAGGGGCAGGGCTTCCCGGTGAACCAGGAGGGTTTCCACGGCGTTACAGGCCCCGGGCTTTTGGAGTTTGGCATTTTCGATGATATCCACCGCCCGGCTCATATCGGCGCTGGGTTCCACGTAGATATGGCAGTTCCCCGCTCCGGTCTCGATCACCGGGACCCGGGCGTGATCCACCACATGACGGATCAGATCCCTGCTCCCCCGGGGGATAACCACGTCGAGCCGGCCCCGGGCCTTGAGGATCCGGTCCACCTCGTCCCGGTTCCCCGAATCCGCCAGGGCGACCGCCCCGGGGAAGCCCCCCCCCGCTTCCAGTCCCACCTTGATGGCCCCCACCAGGGTCCGGTTCGATTCCAGGGCGGCCCGGGATCCCCGGAGGAGGATGGCGCAGCCCGCCTTATAGGCCAGGCTCGCGGCGTCGGCGGTAACATTGGGCCGGGATTCGTAAATGATCGCGGCCACCCCCAGGGGTACGGTGATCTGTTCCACCAAAAGCCCGTTGGGCAGGGTCCACCCCGCCTTGACCCTGCCGATGGGGTCTTCCTGGCGGATCACGGCGTGGATCCCCTCAATAATATCGTCGATCCGTGCTTCGTTGAGGGAAAGCCGGTCCACCAGGGCTTCTTTCATCCCCCCGGAACGGGCCCGTTCCACATCGACCCCGTTGGCCCGGAGTATATCCCCCCGGCGGGCATCGATAAACTCCGCCATGGATCTGAGGGCGGCGTCTTTTTTTTGCCGGTTCTCCTGAGCCAATTGGCCCTGAGCCTTTTTGAGGGAATCAAAACGTTGATCCAGGATATCATCCAGAATATCCATCATATACTCCAAAAAACGCGGGCCGGTCAAAATTTGACATTTTATCCTCCCTTCTGGTATAATTCCCGGGTAGTTTCCGTTTTTATGTTAAAATCTCTTGGAAATATCATACCGAATAGTGGTAAGGATGGGAACCATGTATCGATGGCGGAAGAGGCCGCCGGACGCGCCCCAATTTCGTACCGAAGTTTTGATACATACTCAATTCCCCTGCCGGCGGACTGTTTTGTGGCGGGCGGTGGTTTTTATGGCCCTGGTTTCCTGCACCACCCAGGGGCCCCCGGTAACCGTGCCTGAACCCAGGGCCGGGGAAATAGGCCTGCCGCCGGCGGCGATCCCGAAATTTGAACCGGTTATGACCATTGACGAGGCGGTGAAACAGATCAAAGGCAATTCCCCGGAAATAATTAAATCGGTTACCACCGGTTCGCCGGAGGATATCACCGTGTCGGGGGATATAAACGGATACCGGGTGGTTTATGATCTGCAAAACGCCCTTCCCCAGGACGGAAGGGGGGTTTTGGTGGCCTTTTCGGTGGAAGATCCCTCCCGGGGGGAAAAACGGGACGATTCTTTTCTCTGGACCCCGGAGGAGGATAACGCGGGCATCCTGCTTTCCATGGATGATAACTTTCAGGACGATTGGGCGGCTTATTTTGATTTTTTTGACCGCCACGGGGCTAAAATAACTTTTTTTGTCCAGGGGGAATTTTGCCATTTTTGCCTGGACGCCCGGAACCGGGGTCATGACATCGGGTACCATACCCTGCGCCATCTCAATTTAACCAAGGTTTCGGCGGATGTGTTCCGTTCCGAAACCCTGGGGGCAATCGATGATTTTAGGCAGGCGGGAATCCCCCTGGGTTCCTTTGCCTATCCCTACGGCCTCTCAGACCCCTGGATGCGGGAGGCCCTTTCCCCTTTTTTTGGTCTCCAGCGGGGATACGGGGCGCTTTTTCGTATATACCGGGGGGAGACGATTAACGGGTATATCGTTTCAACGGCCATTGACAATATCCTCTTTAAAGAGGACGGGGCCTTTGAGCGGGCTCTGTTCCTCATGCTTTTAACCACCAAATTCATGGGGAAAGACCATGTGGCCCCCTTTACCACCCATGACATTTCCGATACCGCGAATTGGGGTATTAAACCGGCGCGGCTGGAATATCTCTTAAAAACCGCCAGGAAATTCGATTTGAAATTTTACCTGTTCAGCGATTTTACGAAAACGGGCTTTTAGCTTAGTTTGTAAGCGCCGCGTTATTTGAACCGGAGCAAGCGCGCAAACGTAGTTTGCGACGGGGTATTAAACCAAAAAGGGCTGCGCCCTATTATTTACGGTCCGGCCTGAGAATTTCGGCGCCGTTACGGTATATATGACGGGGCCGGCTGGCCTGCGGTAGATAACAATGGATAAGAACGCGGATCGTCCGTTCCAATCCCCCTTGTACCGCCGCTTCCTGGACGGCAAAAAGGGCCAAGTCCGCTGCGCGGCCGGAAAAACGGAGGGCGGCGGCGGGGTTTTTCGCGTCAATATCCCCGGTAACGGAAAAAAGAACCGATACGATATCCGCTTCCACCAGGCTGTTTTTTGTTAATAATTCATCATACAGAGCCGTTACTTGCCGGATGATATCCGCTTCCTCATTTTTACATTGGGCCGCCCCCCGAAGGGCAAAAAGCCGTTTTTCCCCGGTCATATTCCATTACCCCCGGAAAGCACCACAATAAAGGTTGCCGCCGCGGCTATAACCGCGCCGAATAATCCCATACCGATATACCCTCCTATACCCCAAAAAAAGCGGCGTTTTTTTTCGTAAAAAACAAGCCAAAGGTCCAAAAGAATGCCATAAATCGATCCCGCCGCGAGGGAAAATCCCAATATTATGATCAAACGGAGCATTATTTGCTGGGTAGTATCCATAAATCCCTGAATTGTGCCTATCCCATACAAAAATATCGTAAAAACACACATGGTAAAAAAAAAGAAAACCGTCCGTTTTACCAGGATCACGAGGATCGATTTTTTTTTGGACAGGGAAATACCCATCCCCAACTCCTTATTTGTAACGGGCGGGTAATCCCCCCCGGTGTTCCATAACGCGGAAGGGATGAGTCCTTCTGTGGAGTATGGCGGCCTTGACAGACACGGGCCGTAAAGATATAGTCGGTTTAGACGGGCCTTTTTGGGGGTCCACGCCCGTCGATTCGCCTGCCGGGATCGGGCGGGCCCTGTGGATTAGTGAATTAACGCCGCTTGACGCGGCGCGGTTAGTGGGGCGGTTAGCTCAGTTGGTTAGAGCACCAGTATGACACGCTGGGGGTCACAAGTTCGACTCTTGTATCGCCCAATGCCCCTTCGGG
>JAITKD010000020.1 GCA_031278575.1 Spirochaetaceae bacterium
GGATAATAAAAAGCGGGGGATAGGGATATGATGATTGACCTACGGAGTGATACGGTAACACAACCCACCGCCGGGATGCGGAAGGCCATGGCCGAAGCGGTTGTAGGGGATGATGTTTATGGGGATGACCCCACCGTCAATGAGCTTGAACGGCTGGGGGCGGAGATGGTTGGTAAGGAAGGGGCGGTTTTTGTGCCCTCCGGGACCTTTGGGAACCAATTGGCCCTGTTTACCTGGTGCGCCCGGGGGACGGAGGTGATCCTGGGGAACGAATGTCATATTATCCAGCACGAGGCCGGGGCGGCATCGGTTATTGCCGGGGTCCAAACCAGGCCCGTCCCCGCGCCCGACGGGGTCCTTCCCCCGGAAACGGTCCGCCGGTACCTCCGGAAACGGGACCTCCACACCCCGGCCACTTCCCTGGTGTGCCTTGAAAACGCCCACTCCCTGGGCCGGGCGGTGTCCCTGGCGGATATGGATGCCGTCAAGGACCTGGCCGCCGGGGCGGGCCTGCCGGTACACCTGGACGGGGCCCGGATCTTCAACGCCGCCCTTGCCCTGGGGGTAGATGCCCGGGAAATCGCCGCCCGGACCGATTCGGTGATGTTCTGCCTTTCCAAGGGGCTCTGCGCCCCGGTGGGTTCCCTCCTGGCGGGCCCCGGGGATTTTGTCCGGGAGGCCCGGTATAAACGAAAAATCATGGGGGGCGGTATGCGCCAGGCGGGGATCCTCGCCGCGGCGGGGATAATCGCCCTCCGGGAGACCGGCCGCCTTGCGGAGGATCACCGCCGGGCAAAAAAACTCGCCCATACCCTGGCGGCCATTCCCGGCGTCTCCCTTAACCCCGCCGAAACGGAGATCAACCTGGTGTTTTTTTCCTTTCCCCCCGCGGAGGATCCCCGGAAGGCGGAAAACATAACCGAATTTTTTGCCCGGCGGCATATCCTCATTAACCCTCCGGATGAGGGGGTGTTCCGGTTCGCCACCCATAACGGGATAGGGGACGGCGAACTTGAGCTCGTCCGGGAAGCCGCTCAAGCGGCTTTTACGGAGGTACGGTAGATGAATGCCTTTGAAGTCCGTAGGAACCGGCTCTACGACTGGATGGCCGTGGAGGGGGTGGCCTTGGCCATGTTTGAGGATTTTGAAGGCCGCCGGGACCCTTCCCTGCGCTGGCTCACCGGCCAGCCCGGGGACGCCCTGCTTTTTCTTTCCCTGGATAAGCAGTCCCTTTTGGTCCCCTGGGATATCAATATGGCCTTTTTATATGCCAAGGCGGAGGCGATCATTCCCTATGCGGAATTTGGACGGCAGCCCATTGAGGCCATGCAAACCGCGGTGGAACTTTTTAAAATCCCCTTTGGTTCCAAGGTGGAAATCCCCGCGGTTACCCCCTATCCGGTTTTTTTGCGGTACGTGGAAGCCCTAAACGATTTTGACGTATTATGCCGGAACAACGGCATCCAGGAAGCGGCCCAGCAATTACGGGCCACTAAGGATGAGGAGGAGATCCGCATATACCGAAAGGCGGCGGATATCACCAATACCGTCATTGACCTGCTGGAAGAAAACGTCCTTTCCGGCAAACTCGATACCGAAGCCGACGTCGCCCTGTTTATCGAAACCGAGGGACGGCGCCGGGGTTGTGACGGGACGGGGTTTGAAACCCTGGCGGCGGGTCCTGACCGGAGTTTCGGCATCCACGCCTTTCCTTCCTATACCGGCGGTCCCTTTGCCGCCCCGGGGATGTCGATCCTCGACTTTGGCTTAAAATATTCAGGATATACCACCGATGTTACCCTCACCTTTGCCCGGGGCGTCCTCTCAAGCCGCCAGGAAAAAATGCTTTCCCTGACGGAAAAGGCCTATAAGCTGGCCCTTGCCATGGTTCAGGACGGGGTTTCCGTTCGGGATGTGGCCGCATCCGTGGATGCCTTTTTTGGAAAATCGAAAAAGTCCATGCCCCACGGCCTTGGCCACGGCATAGGCCTGGAAGCCCATGAAGCCCCCGCCATACGGAGCCGTCCCGATAATCCCTGGCAGCTCAAACCGGGGATGATCTTTACCCTTGAACCGGGGCTTTACGATCCGGCCCTGGGGGGCTGCCGTTTGGAAAACGATATCCTCCTTTCGGACAGCGGCGTTGAGGTCCTCACCAACGCCCGGATCATCCGGTTTTAACGAAGAATTTGGCGTCCGGCGCCTATTTTGTTTTATACTTTTTGAAGATCATCCCGCCGTCTCCCGTGGGTTGATCGAAATCAAAAAATATTTTCAACATATTACCGGGGTCAATATTTTTTCTTTCCATGTTTTCGTACATTTCCATTTCGTGCAGATGGAATATGTCATTTAGGCCGTACAGCACATCGTAGGATTCCTCCGCGGAATAGGCGGGTAAAGCCGCAAAACCGTAATACGCCGCGTTTTGCGGGGCGTTTTCGAGCATCACCGGTTTTCTGTCCGGGTGGGCCGCCGCGTCCGCGGCAATGTATGCCCGTGCTTCCCTGTACCCCTCCGCTCCTCTGCCGGGAATGTCGGGGTTTATCCCGTTGAGTCCGGCGGCAAACATATAGACCAGGAGCGGCGCGGCAAAGGCCAATTCTTTCCGTGACTGTACACAGTAAATAAACACCGCCGCCAACGCGAAAAAGAAAGGCGCGCTAATAGGCCACAGATAACGAAAGGTAATCATCGGCCTGAAAAAAGAAATGCCGTAGGACAGGGTAAAAATAAACGCCGGAACAAGAACGATATACGCGGTAAACAAAAGCTGTTCTTTTTTGAGTATCCCCGTATCCGCTATCTTGTCCATGATTGTTTTCCTGAAGGCAAAAAAGGAAATTGAAAAAACTACTATCACCCCCATTAAAAACCCGTGTCCGATTGACGGCGTAAATTCCCGGACAAAGTTGTAGCGCTGGTACAGAACCATGTAGAGGAAGAAGGGCAGGAAGCTCAGGGCAAGAACGCCGTTGACAAGGGTAAAAACGATAAATTTTTTCCAATCCCAGGCATGATGATAGGCCATAAAAAGAATGAAAAACAAATAGTTTGCCATGATAAAGAGTATGCCGTAGTAATGGCTGTTTACCATACATACGGAGGGGA
>JAITKD010000061.1 GCA_031278575.1 Spirochaetaceae bacterium
TGCGGGTTTTAACGACCCAGCCGGGGGTACAGTTTTATACGGGTAATTTCCTTGAGGGCCTCCGGGGGAAAGCCGGTTCGATCTATGATAAATACGCCGGTTTTTGCCTGGAAACCCAGTATTTCCCCGACGGGCCGAATCAGCCGGGCTTTCCCCCGTGCGTATTCGGGCCGGACCGGGAATACCACGAAAAAGCCCTTTTTGCCTTTGATTGGTAATCTCCGGTGATCCGGACTAAAATAGGGTTGCTCCAAAAAACGAAGTTTTGGAACAGCTTCAAGTAAAAAACAGCTTGAAAAATGGGGAATTAAAAATTATATTTAAAACGAGACCGGTAATTTATTATGTGGAGGGGGACTAATACCCCAAAGCCCGTTCAGGGGGGAAGTTTTAGGGTGATGTAGTTTTTATCAGGGGGGTATTATGCCTGGACAAAAAAAACTTTTTCTCACCATGTTTCAGGTGGAGATGGAAGACAGTTATGGGGATATATTATACCTTTCCGGGGTAAATGAGCATAAATTCAAAAACAATGAGATAACTAACTATGTATATAGTGAAAACAAGGCGTTTTTAGAACATGAGGCGTGGGGGGTTAAAGAACTGATCGCCGCTATTGGTTCTATAAACGCGGAGGATTATAAGGATGTAACGGAAATGGCCCTGGCGGTGGGTGAATTATTAACAAAAAAGGCAAAAGAACAGGATGATCCCCTGGTGGTTTATGGAATTATTTCGAGGAAAATTAAAAAAGTGCTTGCGTATATCCTGGATTATGGTGAATGAGGTTTTTTGAGCCCTGATAATAGGGGTAGACCCGGGAAGGTCGATATTTTTTGATTTAAAGAGGAGATTTATGGATATCCAACTACAGGAACTCATTGATAAAATAAAAAAGGACGGGATCGAGTCCGCCTCGGAAGAGGCGTTACGGCTTACCGCCCAGGCCGAAGGGGAGGCGAAACGGATTGTGGATGCCGCCCGGCGGGACGCGGCCGATATTATTGCCAAAGGGAAAGCCGATGCGGACCGGGCGGAAAAAGCCGGGACCGCGGCCCTGGAGCAGGCCTCCCGTAATTTGATCCTGGCCTTTAAGAAGGAAATCGAAACCCTCCTGGATAAAATCATCGCTTTAAAGACCGAAGCCGTCTATACCGATGAGGTCCTCAAAGGGGCGCTTCCCGAAATTCTCAAAAACTGGGCTTCCCGGGGGAGCGATTCCCTGGACGTTTTACTTTCCGAAAAGGACCGGAAGGCCCTGGAGGGTTATTTTACCGGGAAGCTCGCCGCGGAGTTGCCTAAAGGGGTGGAACTGAAAACAGACCGTAATCTTGGCGCCGGGTTTCGGATTGCCGAAAAAGACGGATCGGCCTACTATGATTTTTCCGCGGAGTCGGTGGCGGAACTGCTTGCAGCCTATCTCAATCCCCGTTTGGCGGAGATACTGAAACGCGCGGTAAAGGATAACTAAACGGTGGGTTCCTATTATTATCTTATAGCCCAACTTCCCTATCTTATATATGGGCAGCCGGCGCCCATGTCCTCGGAAGCCTTTAAATCCCTCTGTGATTCCCGGCTTAATCCCGCGGACCGGGCGTTGCTTAGGTATTGTACCCTGGAGGGGGGGAGCGTCTTCAAGGAGGGCCTCCCCGCGTATGGGGAAGACCCGGAGCCTACCTCCTCGGCGTTTATCAACGGGTGGCGTTCCTGGGAACGGGCCCTCAGGCTGCACCTTGCCCGGCTCCGGTTCCAGCGGCTGAAACCGGAAGGGGGGACGGCTCCGGCAGCCCCCCCCGAGGGTATGGCCCAGGCCGCGGCGGTAGCCAGGGCGGCGCTGGCCATTGAATCCCCCCTGGAGGCGGAACTTTTCCTGGATAAAAGCCGGTGGGATACCATAGAATCCCTCCAGGGAATCGATTATTTTACGCGGAATACGATATTTGGGTATTTACTCAAGTTGCTCCTCATGGAACGGCGCTCTTTTTTTAAGGCCGAAGAGGGATTTATCGAATACAAAGGCTTATATGCTTCCATCATGGAAGCTGCGGGCGGACTCGCGTCCGTAACCAGTATTGAATCGGGAGAACCGAAATGACCGGAACAAAGGGAAAAGTGGTGGCCGTTAACGGCAATATGGTGAGCGTCCGTTTTGATGGCGCCGTTTCCATGAATGAAGTCGGCTATGTTAAGGCCGGCGGTAAGTCTTTAAAAAGCGAAGTCATCCGTATCCGGGGTGATGTTTCTCAACTACAGGTCTTCGAGATCACCAGGGGCATTACCGTGGGAGATACGGTGGAATATTCCGGGGATATGTTGGCGGTAGAACTGGGACCGGGCCTATTGGGTCAGGTTTTTGACGGCCTGCAGAACCCCCTTCCCCAATTGGCGGAAGCGGCGGGGTATTTTTTGGAACGGGGGGTGTATTTGGATCCCCTGCCGGCGGATAAAAAATGGGACTTTACCCCGGCGGTTAAAGCCGGGGACCGGGTGGAACGGGCGGATACCCTGGGAACCGTCCCGGAGGGGGCCTTTACCCACCGGATCATGGCGCCCTTCAACCTGCACGGGTCCTATACGGTCGGTTCCGTAAAGGAAGCCGGGTCCTATACGATCCGGGAGACCATCGCCGAATTAACGGACGAGAAGGGTACTACCGTTCCGGTAACCATGTCCTTCCACTGGCCGGTTAAACGGCCGGTGGATTGTTTTGTGGAACGGCTCAAGCCGGAGGAACCCATGGTTACCCGGGTCAGGCTCATCGATACCTTTTTCCCCGTGGCCCGGGGGGGCACCTATTGTATCCCCGGACCTTTTGGGGCGGGTAAAACCGTGCTTCAGCAGATCACCAGCCGCCACGCCGATGTGGACATCGTGATCCTCGCCGCCTGCGGGGAACGGGCCGGGGAAGTGGTGGAGACCCTCAAGGAATTCCCCGAATTATTGGACCCCCGGACCGGCCGTTCCCTGATGGAACGGACCGTGATCATCTGTAATACCTCCTCCATGCCCGTGGCGGCCCGGGAAGCCTCGGTGTACACCGCGGTTACCCTGGCGGAGTATTACCGGCAGATGGGGCTCAACGTCCTGCTCCTCGCGGACTCCACCAGCCGCTGGGCCCAGGCCATGCGGGAAATGTCGGGCCGCCTTGAGGAGATCCCCGGGGAGGAGGCTTTCCCGGCGTACCTGGAATCCACCATCGCCAGCTTTTACGAACGGGCCGGACTGGTCCGCCTCCGGGACGGTTCCGTGGGTTCCGTTACCATCGGCGGCACGGTGAGCCCCGCGGGGGGTAACTTCGAGGAGCCCGTAACCCAGGCGACCCTCAAGGTCGTCGGCGCCTTCCACGGGCTTTCCCGGGAGCGTTCCGACGCCCGCAAGTACCCCGCCATCCATCCCCTGGATTCCTGGTCCAAGTATAAGGGCATTATCACGGGGGACACGGTGGAGTACGCCCACGGCTTCATGGTCCGGGGCAGCGAGGTGGAACAGATGATGAAGGTCGTCGGGGAAGAGGGGACCAGCCTGGACGACTACGTGATTTACCTCAAGGGGGATTTTCTGGATTCGGTGTATTTTCAGCAAAACTCCTTTGACGCGGTGGACTCCTCGGTGAGCCCCGAACGGCAGAAGCATATCTTCGCCATTATCCTCAATATTTTGGCGTCGAAATTTTCTTTTAGTGATAAAAATGAAGCCCGAAGCTGGTTTAACCGGCTCCGGCAGCGTTTTTTGGATTATAACGGTTCCGAATGGAAAAGCGAGCGGTTCTTTACCCTGCAAAAGGAAATTGAATCCGCGGTAAATGAACGTTCCCAGGGCCTGGAAGAAAAGGCCGCCGGGAAGATCCTGGGGTAATAATTTGTGTACGCAAACGGGGGAATAGGTAGGACGGAAAATGAAAAAGGTATATAGCAAGATAGAATCCATCACGGGGAGCGTCATCACGGTCCGGGCCGAAGATATCCGTTATGGGGATTTGGCGGAGGTGGATACCGTGTTCGGAACCTCCCTGGCGGAGGTGAACCGGCTCGAAAACGATTTGGTCTCCCTCCAGGTGTTTGCCGGGGGCCGGGGTATTTCCACCGGGGATACGGTCCGGTTCCTGGGGCATCCCATGGAGGTGTCCTTTTCGGAAAACCTCATGGGCCGGGTTTTTTCCGGTTCCGGCAGTCCCCGGGACAAGGGGCCCGCCCTCCGGGAGAATCTCATCCCCATTGGGGGGCCTTCGGTTAACCCCGCCCAGCGGATTATCCCCCGCCGGATGATCCGGACGGGGATCCCCATGATCGACCTTTTTAACACCCTGGTGGTTTCCCAGAAACTGCCGATCTTCTCCGTTTCCGGGGAACCCTACAACGAGCTTTTGGCCCGGATCGCCATGCAGGCCGAGGTTGACGTCATCGTCCTGGGGGGTATGGGGCTTAAATACGACGATTACCTCTTTTTTAAGGACACCCTGGAAGAGGGGGGCGCCCTTTCCCGGACGGTGATGTTTATCCATACCGCCAGCGACCCCATCGTGGAATGTCTTATGATCCCCGATATGTCCCTCGCGGTGGCGGAGCAGTTCGCCCTCCAGGGCAAGGACGTGCTGGTCCTCCTTACGGATATGACCAACTTCGCCGACGCCATGAAGGAGATATCGATCATCCAGGAGCAGGTCCCCTCCAACCGGGGCTATCCCGGGGATCTTTACAGCCAGCTTGCCAGCCGTTACGAAAAGGCCGTCGACTTTGACACCGCCGGGTCCATCACGATCCTGGGGGTTACCACCATGCCCGGGGACGACGTAACCCACCCGGTGCCGGACAACACGGGGTACATCACCGAAGGTCAATATTACCTCAAAAACGGCCGCATCGAGCCCTTCGGTTCCCTTTCCCGGCTTAAACAGCAGGTCAACGGGAAAACCCGTCCCGATCACCGGGCCTTGATGGACGGGATGATCAAACTCTATTCGGCCTATAAGGATACCCTGGAAAAGCGGGCCATGGGGTTCATCATGTCCGCCTGGGACACCAAACTCCTCAAATACGGCGAACAATTTGAGCGGCAGATGATGGACCTTTCGGTGAACATACCCCTGGAACGGGCCCTGGATTTGGGCTGGGAGATCCTCGCGGATTGTTTCAGCCCCGAGGAAACGGGACTGCGGACGGAACTGATCGATAAGTTCTGGCCCAAAGAAAGTTAGAAGGGAGAAGCGGGGAGTGAGGAGTTTTGAGATAATGAGGGGGGGAACGCCCGGTTCCTCCCGGATAGTGCTTCCGTACTTTCTCCGTACTCAGTGAGAGGAACTATGGCAAAGATCAAGCTGACCAAAAACGAGCTGAAAAAGCAGAAGGATGCCCTGAAGATGTATCAGCGGTACCTTCCGACGTTGATGCTCAAGAAACAACAACTTCAGGCGGAGATCAGAATTACCGAGGTCCGAATCAGGGAATTGCTCCGGGAAAAGGAACGGATCGATGGTTCCTTTAAGTCCTGGATAGGGGTTTTCGGTGAAAAGGGATTTTTTACCCCCCGGACCTTACGGATAACCAACCTGAAAACCGCCACCGGAAACATCGCGGGGGTTTCTATCCCCCTCTTTCAGGGGGCGGAATTTTCCACGGAGCATTATGATCTGGCCCGGACTCCCCTCTGGCTTGATCTGGCGGTGGAAAAGATGAAGCAGGCGCTGCTCCTGGATTTGGAAGCCATGATCCTGGAGGAACAACGGAAACGGCTGGATCATGAACTGCGGGTAACCACCCAGCGGGTAATCTTTTTGAGAAAATTAAGATCCCCGAAACGAGGGGAAACATCAAAAAGATCCAGGTTTATTTAGGGGATCAGCAGACTTCCGCGGTGGTCCGCGGAAAAATAGCCAAACGCGGCATGGAGAGGGCGGCCCAATGATCGTACCGATGAAGAAAGTATCCCTTGTGGTCATGGAAAAGAACCGGGATGCTTCCCTGGAAAAACTCCGGGAGGCGGGGGTGCTTCATTTAGAAAAACGGAATGTCCGATCCGACGGCTTAACCCGGCTTCTGGATCGGAAGGCCAAGGCGGAAACCGCCCTGGGAATTTTGCGGTCCTATCCGGTGGAGAAAAATGCCGGGACCGCCCCCCGGGAGGTTTTTTCTTCCGGGGACCGGGACGGAGCGGCCCCGCCGGATTTAACCGCCCGGGTTCTGGAATTGGGGGATGAAAAAAAGGCCCTCCAGGAACAGCTCCTGGCGAATGCGAAGGAGCGGAGCCGCGTTGAAAAATGGGGGAATTTTGACCCCCGGGCCTTTGCGGAATTTGCCCAAAAGGGCGTCGTCCTTATTCCCTATGAGCTTTCCCCCAAGGGGCGTGAGTCCCTCCCGGAGGGGCTTATCGTCCTGGGGCAGGATAAGACTACGGCGCGGGTTTTGTCGGTGGGAAAGGAGATCCCCGGGGAAAGCCCCTGGGCGCTGCCGGAACGTTCCCTGGCGGAAATCGATGCCCTGCTGGCGGACATTCGGGATAAACTCGCGGATATTGAAGATCAATTGCGGGCCCTGGCCCTCCGGAAAGATTCCCTTGAAGGGGAGCGGGAAGCCCTTTTACAACAGATAGAATTTGAAACCGCCCGGGCGGGAATGGAAACCGTTGAGAATGTTCCGGCGGAGTTTACCGTTTCCTGGATTACCGGGTTCGTGCCCCGGGAAGATCTGGGGGTTTTAAAGCGGGCCGCCGCGGAAAACGGCTGGGCCCTGATGGCGGACGACCCTGAGGAGTGGGACCCTGTTCCCACCAAGTTAAAAAACAACCGCCTGGTGAGTCTTATCTACCCCCTTACCGACTTCCTTGAAACCCTGCCGGGGTACAACGAAGTGGATATTTCCGGGTGGTTTTTATTCTTTTTTTGTATCTTTTTCGGCATGATCTTCGGTGACGCGGGATACGGCCTCCTGCTTATGCTGATCGGTATAATCGCCGCGGTTAAAACCGCTAAAAAGGGAGTCCCCGCGGGGATCAAGATGCTCCTGCTCCTGAGTTTTTCCAACCTGGCCTGGGGGGTGCTGACCTGTACCTGGTTTGGTATGGATACGGCCCTTCTCCCGGATTTTTTAAAGCGGATTTCCCTGCCCCTTATTTCCGGGGCCGTTGCCGCCCAATCTCCGGAGGCGAAAGCCATCGTGGATCAGAATCTGATGATCTTCTGTTTTTCCCTGGCCCTGGCCCAGCTTTCCGTCGGGCATATCATCGGAATCATCAGGAACATCAAAACCCCTAAATTTTTGGGGGAACTGGGTTCCCTGGGGATGTTGGCGGGGATGTTTAATGTGGTACTGGCCCTGGTGGTGAGTAACGATTACCGGCAAATTCCCTTTTTGCCCCTGTCTATCTACCTCATCGGGGGCGGTTTTCTCCTCTCCTTTGTGTTTGCCAATTATGCGGGGAATATCGGAACGTCTATCCTGGAGAGCTTCAAAAACATCATCCCCGTGGTGCTGGGGATCGCCAATGTGTTTTCCGATATTATGTCCTATATACGGCTGTGGGCGGTGGGACTCGCGGGAGCTTCCATTTCTTCCACGGTAAATACCCTGGCGGGGCCCTTGTTGGGAAATTTTCTTGTCTTTTTGGGGATTATCCTGCTGGTTTTTGGCCACGGGTTAAATCTCATCCTCAATGTGTTGTCGGTTCTGGTCCATGGGGTCCGCCTTAATACGCTGGAATTTTCCAGCCATGTGGGACTTGCCTGGTCGGGTGTGGCATATAAACCGTTTGTGAAAACGGATAAGGGCAGTTCGCGGTAGCGAAAAATTGCCTATAATAGGAATATAGGAGCCAGTCATGAATTTAGGATTATTAGGCGCAGGCCTGGTGATGGGTATTGCCGCGGTAGGTTCGGCAATCGGTATCGGTATTGCCGGTCAGGCGGTAATCGGCGCGTGGAAAAAATGTTATATCGGCAATAAACCCGCGCCCATGACCCTGCTTGCATTTGGGGGAGCGCCGTTAACCCAAACGTTCTACGGCTTTATTCTGATGATGCAGATGAAAACCGCCGCGTTGACCAATACGGCTAATGGATGGTTGTACCTTGGGTTTGGCATCGCCTCGGGTCTTGCCATGGCCTTCTCCGCCATTGCCCAGGGCCAGGCCGGAGCCGCCGGCGCCGATGCCCAGGGGGAGACCGGCAAGGGTTTTACCCAGTATATCGCCATAGTCGGGGTCTGCGAAACCGTAGCGCTTTTTGCTATGGTTCTTTCCATGATCAGTTTGGGATGAACCGGGCCGGTTTAACCGTCCGGCGGGGTTTAAGGGTTATAGGCCTCCGGGTTTTAGGTTAAATTGCCCGGTATGGTTGTGGGGCAGCGGACATCCCGGAGCGTTCACCTCGGCGGGTTTGATCATATTGACGCCCTTACCATAGGGGGCGGTTTTCCCGTGGTAATACAAACCATGTGGAAGGACCGCCTTCAATTTGCCGATATCACGGACCGGGCCGGGGACGCCCTGGCAGCGAGGATCGCGGGGCTTAAAGCCATGGGATGCGGGCTGCTCCGCTTCGCGGTTCCCGACTTAGCGGCTGCCGAGGTTTTGGGCGCCCTGGCGGGGGCGGTATCCCTGCCCCTGGTGGCGGATATTCATTTTGATTATAAGATCGCCCTCCGCTGTCTGGATTACCCCGTCGCGAAAATCAGGATCAACCCCGGGAACATCGGGAGCGAGGAAAGGGTAAAAAAGGTTCTCGCCAAGGCCGCGGACCGGGGTGTTCCTATCCGGATCGGGGTCAATGCCGGCAGCCTTCCTCAGGATCTCCGGTATGCCGTTGAGGAAGGCCGTATGGACCGGGCGGAAGCGCTGGTGGCGGCGGCGGAGCGGGAATTGGCCCTTTTCCGGGAATTACGCTTTGAAAACGCCCTGGTTTCTTTAAAAGCCTCCACAATTGCCGATACTATAAAGGCGAACCGGATCTTAGCGTCCCGGACCGATGTACCGATCCACCTGGGGGTTACCGAAGCGGGCCCTCTCATCGCCGGAGTGGTCCGTAACACGGCGGCCCTGCATACCCTGCTCTCCGAAGGGATAGGGGAAACCGTCCGGGTTTCCCTTTCCGATTCCGTCGAAAATGAGGTAATCGCCGGAAGGGAGATCCTGGGGGCGGTGGCGGATAGTTCCGGGGATGGGGAAAAAAAGCGGGGGGTGGCGGTAATTTCCTGCCCCCGGTGCGGCAGAAACAGTTTTGATACCCATGGGTTTACCGAACGGTGGCTCTCCCGGTTGTACGCCCTGGATAAAAACATCACCGTGGCGGTTATGGGCTGCGCGGTAAACGGTCCCGGCGAGGCCCGCCACGCGGATCTGGGTATCACCGGCGCGGGTGACCATGTGCTGCTTTTCCGGCGCGGCAAGGTGGTACGGACCATAAGCGCCGGGGCGGAGAACCTGGAGGTTTTGGCGGACCGGGCCTTTGGGGAAGCCCTGGAGGAACTGGGGAAACGCGATTAGCGTCAAGTTAATCAGCGTTTCCCTAGCAATCCCTGGGAAATCTCATCATCACAGACTATCTGACGTTCCAGCTTTTTGTTGACGGCGCGTTGCTTGCATCGGCAACTCTGGCAACTATAAGCGGAAAGGGAATTATGCCGGACAAAAAGCAGTTTCCCCTCTTTTTGGAATTGGTAGACAAGTTCACCGGATATTCCGGCAAGACGATTTATCAGTCAGAACAGCTTGCGAAGACGATGGCCGACAAAGCGAAACTGCGTGCGGAAACCAACAAAGCGGCCCTCAACGGAACAACAGAAAACGACACCCTGTCCGGACAGTATGAGGGCTTTAAGCACATCCTTATTCACAATCTAGCGGTTGATGAATTCGCCGATATTTACGCCCAGACCTGGGCTTACGGGCTTTTCGCGGCGCGGCTGCATCAAAAAGACAATCAACAATTCACCCGCTATCTTG
>JAITKD010000096.1 GCA_031278575.1 Spirochaetaceae bacterium
GCGGCCCGGCGTTCAGCCTCCGCCGCTTCCTTTTCAAGATCTATGGCGCGGAAGATCTCCGCGGAACGCCGGTAGGCGGCAAGGGCCTCATCCCGGCGGGCGGCCTTTTTGTACACGTCTCCCATGGCAAGCCAGTCCATACCCAGGCCGTAACTATTTTCCGCCCGGCGGTCCAGGACCAGAGCCTGGGAAAGGGCTTCCAGGGCGGGGTCGTACCGGCCGGAAACGGACCGGACCGAGGCGATGAGGTACCAGTCATAGGCGGCCAGTTCCAGATACCGCTCCTGTTCATGGATAACCAGGGCTTTTTCCAGGGCATTTTCCGCTTCGGCCCAGCGGCGGCGCTCCTTCTCGGCAAGGCCGATGACGGTCCATCCCAGGGCGCTGTTGAGCTTGTCCGGCTTTAACCGGGCCAGATCTTCGGTTACCGCGGCGATAACCTTCTCCGGGGCGCCGCCGTCCTCGCCCAAAATCAGCGCGCCCCTGGCCATGTAGATCCGGCTGGCCGCGGCCAGTTCCCCTTCTCCGGCCCGTTCCGCCTCCGCCAGGGCGGCGTTCCAGAGGGCCCGGGCTTCTTCGATACGGCCCAAGGAGAAAAGGACGT
The DNA here is from genome assembly GCA_031278575.1 of Spirochaetaceae bacterium. GTDB lineage: Bacteria > Spirochaetota > Spirochaetia > Treponematales > Breznakiellaceae > JAIRMO01. The sequence continues at coordinate 605 of JAITKD010000096.1, forward strand.
TCCCCTGGGAAAGCCGGACCCGGATCAACAGGGGCGGCTGGTCGGTACTGGCGGCAAGGCGCCGGGCCTCCTCCAGGAGGGTGAGGGCCCCCTCGTAATTCCCCCGTTCCGCCTCCCGGTTGGCCAGATTAAGCTGGGTTTCGGTCTCCTTCCGGACCGTGACTAACTCCGCCGGACGGTCCGGCGCCGAGGAACAGGAACCAAGGGCCCATAAGACCAGGAAAAAAAACAGAACGATTCCCGGCGGCCGGGCGGCCCTTTCCTCAAGGTTTTTTCCCATCATACTCCTCCTCTTATTCCCCTTAAAAGGATATATCCCGGGGGTTGGTGCCATTACTCCAGGCTTCAACCGGAGGGGGGACCCCGTGTTTCAGGAGGGGATTGTTCAAAAGGGAGGTAAGCACGTCTTCGGCGCTTTTGAGTACGTCCCGTAATTCGGAAACTATCCCGGGTACCTGGGCGGGCAAAATGGCGGTAGTTTTTTCCAGGTTCCGCAGGGTTCCCGACACGGATCGAAGGGACGACTCCAGGTTTTTATACACCGAACCTTCCGTATCAAGGACCGTGGAAATCAACCCGTCCGGTTCAACTAATTGAGCGGACAGGATTTCCAGGTCGCCGCTTATCTTTTTAATATCCCCCAAAATGGGTTCCAGGCTCACGTTCACCATTTTATCTATTCCCCCCAGGGTACGGCCCAGGGAGGTTTTATCGGTTCCGGCAACCGCTTCTTTTACCTCCACCAAAACATCATCCAGATCGCGTAAAATCATAGTAAACTCCGGGAGGAGCGCCGTATTGAATTGGGTCAGGACCCCGTCAGCCAGGGCCAAAAGCTGGGTTATGTTGTCATCCCGGGTGGGCACCCTGGCCAGCCCCATTTTGATGAGATTTACCGCCTGGGGGGAGCTCACCACCGGCACCAGATCCCCCTCTTCCAGCAGATCCGTCCCCAGGCCGGGATAAAAAAGAAATTGATTCCCCAGGCCGATGGGGCTGACGATAAGTTCCACCAGGGATCCCTGCCTAACCCGGCTTACATATTTATCATAAATAGAAAAGGTTACCTCCACCTTATCCTCGTCGGTAAGCCCAAAGGATTTTATATTCCCGATGGGGAACCCCTTGTATTGAACTACCATATTATTCCCCAGCCCCGAAGCCGAATCCAGGTAAGTTTTGAAAAAATAGTCTTTGGCGAACCACCGTTGTTTGGAACCGATCATAATAATCACAAAAACCAGGACAACCAGGGCGATAATAATAAAAAACCCGACGATTTTGTCCGCAAAGCGTATTTTAAATTTCATGAGGCGATTCCCTTTTCCACAAGCCGCGCCAAATTTTCATCCTCCGCGATCTGTTCGCCCGTAAAAGCAAAAGTGAGCTTCCCCTCCTGGATCATGATAATATAATCCGCAAGGTTTTTTATGATTCTAAAATCATGGCTCACAAAGATAATGGTGTTCCCCTCCTCCCGGCGGCGGCGCACGATCCTGATCAGCCGTTGGGCCGCGCTGTCATCCAACGATTCGGTCCATTCGTCCAGGAAAAGCAGGGTCGGCCGGCAGAGCATGGCCCGGGCAAGGGCGATGAGTTTTTGTTCCCCCATGGACAACAGGGAGGGCCGTATGCCCAGGGCCTTTTTATACCCCACCTCCGCAAGGACCTCGGCGATCCGCCGGTCCCGGTCCGTTTTGGTCATCCGGGGAAAATGCACTTTTAGGGGAAGTTCCAGGATCTGATCCAGGTTCTGGTTTGCCCAGAGGGCCGAATCCTGGAATACCACCGCCCCTTCCTTGCGGAAAGCGAGGTTTTCCTTCCGGTTCATGACGGAAATATTCCTTCCCCGGAAACAAACCTCCCCATGGGTTGGAACCAAGAGCCCGGCGGAAAGTTTAAGGACCGTACTTTTACCGCCCCCGGAGGGTCCTACCAGGGCGGTGGTTTTACCTTCCTCAAAGCTGCAGGAAACATTCTGAACCACCTTCATGTTTTGGGCAAAAAAGGAGGTGCTTTTTAGCTCGATAATACCATCAGCCATAAAATCCTCCTAGATCAACGCCATATAGTAAAGCGCGGTAAGGACAATATCCAGAATGATACACCAAGAAAAGGCGGCTGCCACCGCCTTGAGCCCCGCCACGGGGATCTCCGTACTGGCCCGTTCCACTTCAAACCCCTGGCAGATGGCGACGATGGATATAATCATCCCAAATCCCAGGCTTTTTATTATTGAAATAAGTATATCATGGATCGATAATATTTGAAGCAAATTATCAAAATACACCGAGGCCGGCATGGGATTAAAAAACTGGGCCACGAGAAAGGAACCGGCCAGGCCGAAAATGGAAAAATAAATGTTCAGCAAAAAAAGGGAAATGGTTACCCCCAAAAACCGGGGAACCGCCAGGTGTTCGATGGGGTCAACTCCCACGGAAATGTAGGCTTCCACCTCATGGGAGATAACCATACCGGCAATTTCGGTGGCAATTGCCGTCGCCGACCGGGCTATGATGATAAAAGCGACCAAAAGGGGGCCCAATTCCCGGGTAATGATGGTGATAAGCAGGGTGTAGATGAGCCGTTCCTGGGAAAGCCGGGTCAAAAAGGGAATCCCGATGACATTAACCGCCGCCCCTATTCCGATTGCCAGCAGGGAGGAAACACCCAGGGCCTCCACAAAGGTAAAGAGGATCTGCATGATCAGAATCTTAAAGGAAACGCTGCCCCGGAATAAAAAATACCCCACCCCTTTAAGGGTTTTGGTAAAAAAACCAAGGGTATACAGGGGCTTAGTAAATAAAAAAACCAAAGACTTCATATTCTCAAATTTTATAG
>JAITKD010000166.1 GCA_031278575.1 Spirochaetaceae bacterium
GAGAATAAATCGGCGCTACTTTAACGTAAGGTAAACAAAGTTTACCCTATTTGCGCAATGAAATGAGCAAATACATTAGGGAAACGCGATTAGCGTCAAGTTAATCAGCGTTTCCCTAAGGAAGCGCTGATTAATTCAATCGAGAATTAATCGGCGCTACTTTAATGCCGTATTTGCGTAATGAAATGAGCAAATACATAGGGCAACGATGATGAGCGTCAAGTTAATCATCGTTGCCCTAAGGGTTAGTCAAGAGGAGCGTTAAGCGGATGTCGGATGTGGGAAGAATCATAGCGGGCAGTTTATTCAGGGACCGGACGGAGCTGTTCATCGCCGTCGGGGTGGTGGCGGCGGTGATGATGCTCATTATCCCCCTGCCCACGGTACTGCTGGACGCCCTTATGGCCATGAACCTGGTCCTTTCCCTGCTCATCCTCCTCATCGTGCTTTACACCAAAAAGGCCACGGATTTTAGCGTTTTCCCCACCATGCTCCTGGTGATCACCGTCTTCGGCCTGGCCCTGAACGTTTCTTCCACCCGGCTGATCCTCACCAAGGGGGCGGCCTTTGACGGCCGTATGGTCCGGTCCTTTTCCAGTTTTGTGGTGGGTTCCGGGGGGAACGAGGGCCTGGTGGTGGGGTTCATCATCTTCATCGTGATCATCGCGGTCCAGGCGGTGGTGATTACCAAGGGGGCCACCCGGATCGCCGAAGTAGCCGCCCGGTTTGCCCTGGACGCCATGCCGGGAAAACAGATGGCCATTGAGGCGGAGTACAACTCCGGGGCCATTACCGAAGAGGAATCCATCGCCCGGAAAAACGATCTCCAGCGGGAGGTGGATTTTTACGGGGCCATGGACGGCTCCAGCAAATTCGTCTCCGGTAACGTCAAGGTGGGGATCCTGATCACCGCGGTGAATATCCTGGGGGGGATCGTCATCGGGGCGGCCTTCCACGGGGAACCCCTTTCCGCGGCGGTGGGGACCTACGTGTCCTTTTCCATCGGTGACGGCCTCCTCTCCCAGTTCCCGGCCCTCCTGGTTTCCACCGCCACCGGTATCATCGTAACCCGTTCGGTTTCGGACGGCACCTTTGGGGAGGACGCCTCCTCCCAGTTCTCCCGGGACAGCCGGATCTACTGGATCGGCGCCTTTGTCCTGGCGGTGTTCGCCCTGCTCCCGGGCTTTCCCTGGTATGTACTGGCGCCCCTGGCCCTGGCAATGGCTTTCCTGGCCTACCGGCTGAGCCGGAAAAAGGTTCGGGAAGAAACGGCGGCCGGCCAAAAGGCCGCGGCGGCCAAAAAACCCAAGGATGAAGCCGGGGAAATGTCCCCGGTGGTGCCCCTGGATCCCCTGTCCCTGGAATTGGGGTACGGCCTGGTCCCCCTGGTGGATCGGGATAAGGGGGCGGAACTCCTGGAGCGGATCCAGCGGATCCGCCGGGAGTCGGCCCTGGATCTGGGGCTGGTCATCCCCCTGGTCAGGCTCATCGACAATATGCGGCTTGAGCCCTCTGAATACTGTTTTAAGATCAAGGGGGCCGAAGTGGGCAGGGGGAAGATCCGGACGGGGTATTACCTCTGCATCAACCCCGGGGGGGTAAAAGAAGCGGTTCCGGGCGAAAAAACGGTGGACCCCGCCTTTGGGCTGCCCGCCCTGTGGGTACACGAGGACAACCGGGGGGACGCGGAACGGGCGGGCTATACCGTGGTGGATTCCTCTTCGATCATAGCCACCCATTTGACGGAGATCATCAAACGCCACGCCTCGGAACTCCTGGGGCGGCAGTATATTCAATCCATCCTGGATACCCTGAAAAAGGATTATCCCGCGGTGGTGGAGGAGGCCCAGAAATTCTTTACCCTGGGGGATATCCAGAAGGTCCTTCAGGGCCTGCTCCGGGAGCGGGTGTCGATACGGAATATGGTGGCCATCCTGGAAACCCTGGCCGATTACGGGCCCGTCAACAAGGACATCCGGTTCCTTATAGAAAAGTCCCGGCAGACCCTGGGGCGGGAGTTGTGCCTCCAGTATGCCGACGATGACCGGAAACTCCGGGTATTAACCATAGATCAGAGCCTGGAAAAAAAGATCATCGAAAGCCAGGTGCAAACTTCGTCGGGAGTAATGTCCGCCCTGGATCCGGCTCTGCATAGAGCCTGGATAAAGGCCGTAACCCGGTCCATCGCCGCGGTGGAGGAACGGGGCTGGCTGCCGGTGCTCCTCTGTTCCGAAGCGGCCCGGTTTCTGGTTAAATCTTCGTTGGACCGGGAACTGCCTACCCTGGCGGTTCTTTCGGTACCGGAAATTGCTTCGGACATAACCGTCGAGGCGGTGGGGATCATTCAGATCGAGGATTAAAAGGGAGATTATGAATTATTTTACTGAACAAGGGCTGACCGAAGACGAATGCCGTCAAAAGATCCGTATGAAATACGGGGAACGGGCCCGGGTAATGATACAAAAATCCATCCGCATCGGGGGGGTGTTCGGCCTTTTTACCAAAGAGGGGGTAGAAATGACCGGTATTATCCCCAGAGATTATCCTTCCCATACCGCCGGTCAGGGGGCCTCGCCCCTGGATTTTCAGAAAGAAAAGGAAAAGGTCCTGGCGGTGGCGTCCCGTCAGGATAAGGCCGCTTCGGATCAGGAAAAAACCGAGGTAATCCAGCAGACGATCCTCAATGAGGTGTTAGATTTAAAGAAAAAGCTCCATACCCCCCCGGGGGAAGAACATCCCACCCTGACCCGGATCGGGGAAATCCTCGATCTCAACGATTTTTCCCCGGGTTACAGCAAAAAAATCCTGGACCGGATGAAAAAAGAATTTTCCCTGGAGGTTTTAAATGATTACGATCAGGTACAGGACCAGGTGGTGGACTGGATCGGGGAAAGCATAGCTATCTTTACACCGGAGCCCCCCAAAAAACAGCCCCGGATCATGATCCTCGTGGGCCCCACCGGGGTTGGCAAAACCACCACCATCGCTAAATTGGCGGCCGTTTTTGGACCGGGGAATAAGGGTGGCCGTCCCCTTTCGGTACGGATGATTACCATTGACAATTACCGGATCGGCGCGAAACTTCAGGTTGAAACCTACGGGGATATCATGAATATCCCCGTTTCGTGCGTGGACAATTATTCGGACTTACGGAAAACCATTGCCCTCTACGCGGAGGACGTGGACCTGATCCTGGTGGACACCATTGGAAGAAACCCCCGGGATTCGGTGGAAATTGCCGAAATGAAACAGCTGCTTTCGGCCTGCGGTTCCGCCGCCGAGGTACACCTGGCCGCGGCGGCCACCACAAAATACAGTGATCTGCGGGAAATTTTCCAGCAGTTTGAGCCCTTTAATTACCGGTCGGTAATTATCACCAAACTGGACGAAACCATCCGGGTGGGGAATGTACTGAGCGCCCTGGCGGATAAGGGAAAATCCGTTTCTTATATTACCGACGGCCAGCATGTCCCCGATGATCTGCATAAAGCGGAGGTGATCCCGTTCCTGATCAACCTGGAGGATTTTAAAATAAACCGGGATAGGATTGAAAAACATTTTTCCGGTAGGGAATGAGGGTTCCCCAAAATGGCAGTTTTGAAAAATAATGTTGAGTTAAACCGGGTTCCCATGCCCCAACCGAAGGTCCACCGCGGCCCGGGTTTTGGGATTGGCCCGAATTAGATTACTTATACTGGAGATAACGATGGAAGATCAGGCAGAGCGCTTACGGGAAATGATGCGGAACAAAAACGGCGCCCAGGGAAAATCTCTCCCGGTCAAAGAGGCGAAAAAAACCCGGATAATCACCATTACCAGCGGGAAGGGGGGGGTGGGAAAGACCAATATGTCGGTAAACATGGCCCTGGCCTATGCCCGGATGGGGAAAAAAGTGGTGGTTATGGACGCCGATTTAGGGCTGGCCAATGTAAACGTCATGTTGAACATAGTCCCTAAATTCAACCTCTACCATGTGATCCGCAAACAAAAAACCATGAAGGAAATCCTGATAGAAACCGAATACGGTATTTCCATTGTAGCCGGGGCATCGGGTTTTTCCAAAATAGCTAACCTCAGCGAAACCGAACGCCAGGATTTTATCGATGAACTAGACACCCTGTCAAACGCCGATATTATCATCATTGATACCAGCGCCGGGGTTTCCAGTAATGTATTGGACTTCATCGCCGCCGCCGACGAGGCGGTGATCATCACTACCCCGGAACCTACCGCCATTACCGACGCGTATGGTATAATTAAAATAATCTCCACCGAAATTGACAACCTGAATATGGGGCTTAAACTGGTGGTAAACCGGGTAAAATCCGTGGCGGAGGCAAAAAAGGTAGCCGACCGGATGATCAGCATCACCGGGCAGTTTTTAAATGTCAAGGTTGAATATTTGGGGTTTATTTACGATGATCAAGCCGTATCCCATGCGGTACTGCGCCAGCGGCCTTTTTTGGTGGTGGACCCTAAGTGCCGGGCGTCTCTGTGCGTCCAGCATATTGTGGGGAGGATGGAGAAGAGTGAGCTTCGGGAAGGGGGGGGCTTTGGGACCCTGTTCAAACGGGTTTTCGGCCTATCCTGAACCCGGGATCTCCCATAACCGGAATTCGCGCCTCCCGGGGCGTAAAAGACGCGGCGCGGGTAAAAACCGCCAAAATTCAGCGGGCGCCGGGGTTCCCCGGGTAAACGGCCCCGGTTTTTAGTATGTTGATGGAGGCAGGGTGAATTTAAAGATAAGCGGGATTATCACGGGGACAGCCTTTGTTTTGTCCTTACTCATCGGTTTGATAAGCGGGGTGGGCATTTTGGCCCTGGTCCGGGCGCTTATTTTTGCGGCGGTCTTTTTTGTCATCTCCGGGGGCGCCTATTGGCTCAGCCTTCGTTTTTTGCCGGAATTATTTGAAAATCCCGACCGTGATGACGCGCCCGCGCCCCGGGCCGGTTCTCTGGTGGATATTTCCCTGGGGGATGATTCCGGGGAAGATTTAGCGGAGGCTCATGCCGGGGAGTATGTTTTGGAGGGAGAAGCGGCTCCTTTCGGCATATCCCCGTCCGAAAATCCTTCAGGGCTGGATCAAAAGGATAATATTAGTTATACTAATGACGGAATGATGGATGAAAATCCCGAGGTTGAGGAGAACGGGGCGGGGCCGGTGCTACCGGCGGGCGCCCCGGATCTGTCGGATGAACTCCCCGATTTGGAAAGCCTTTCGTCGGTATTTTCATCCGGCGGTGAAAGGAGGGGGGAGTTGTCGGAGTTTATGATATCTGCCGATGGTTTAAACGGAAAAAAACCGGGGGGGAATGCTAAACCCGGCGGCCTGAACAATGAGTTTAATGTCCAAGATATGGCATCCGCGATACAGACCATATTAAAACGGGAATAGAAAGGATACTAACTATATGGGGAATGTCCTCAGAAACGATACAGTTAATCGTTCTCTGGAACAAAAAACAGAGGAGGAGCTTTGGGTTGACTACCGAAAAACCCGGGATCCGAGAATTCGGGAGAATTTCATCCGGCAATATGCCCCATTAGTAAAATATGTCGCCGGTAAGGTCGCCATAGGTATGCCCGCCAACGTTGAATTCGATGATCTCGTGGGTTACGGCGCTTTCGGCCTCATGGATGCCATCGACAAATTTGATCCCGAAAAAAACGTTAAATTCAAAACCTACGCGGTAACCCGGATTCGGGGGGCTATTTTTGATGAGCTGCGCTCCATAGATTGGGTGCCCCGGTCGGTACGCCAGAAGACCAGGGAGGTGGAAGAAACCATCGGGGCCCTGGAAGCCCAACTGGGCAGAACCGCCACGGATCAGGAAATAGCCAATTCCCTGGGGATAAGCGAGGCGGAGTACCTCAAAACCATCATGAAAATATCCGGTACCTCCATACTTTCCTTGAACGACGTGTGGTTTTCCGGGGATGAAAATGACAAAGTTTCCATAGGGGACAGTATTGAGGCGCCCTCCAGCCTGAATCCGGATGTGATTGTGGAAAAAGAGGAGATCCGCCGGGTTATTGTGGAGGCTATCCAGGAATTGCCCGACAAAGAAAAAAAGATCCTGGTCCTGTATTATTATGAGGAACTTACCCTTAAAGAAATCGGCCAGGTGTTAGAGGTAACCGAATCACGGGTATCCCAACTGCATACCAAGGCCATACTCCGGCTCCGGGCCAAGCTGACCAATATCCGTAAAGGCATCATTTAGCCCGATCAAGGGATGTCCGGAGACGGATGGGAACCGTGGGGGGAACAAGGGAATTTTATGGTCAATTTTGTCCAGCTTCAGCAAATCATGAAAGAACGCCTGGAACAGGATCGGGGGATACGGATCATTGAGGCCGCCGGTTCCACCCTGGAAGAAGCGGTGTCTGAAGCGGCTGCCATCCTCAGCCTTCCCATACGGCGCCTGGAGTATGAGGTTATCGAACGGGGGTTCCCGGGGGTTTTGGGTAAAGGGAAAAAAGACTGGAAAATCCGGGTTTATGAACGGGTAATGATTAAAAAAGAAGAGGCCCCTGCCGCCGAAGTTGAAAAGAAAGCGCTGAATCAAATCTCGGAATCTATGGATAAGGACGGCGATGTCTTTGTCCATCTTTATCCTCAAGGGGCATTTATCAAGGTGATTCCCCCCGTGGGAAAAGGGAAAAAGGTCTCCGAAATCGTGGTCATGGATATCTTGAATAAGCGGATAATCAAGGATATTGATGTCAATTTAATGTCTCAAGTCGTCAAAGAAGCCGCGGGAGTCTATGTCAAGGTAGGGTATTTTGAAAGCAATCCGGTAAATGACGCCTACATTAAATTAGAAA
>JAITKD010000229.1 GCA_031278575.1 Spirochaetaceae bacterium
AATCAAGCTGAACAGATTCATAGGGGTCAAGTATACCATTTTATCCCGATCTTTACCATATTGTTTGGAGAAATTTTACGGTTTCAAGCGGCATCCGGTATTTCGTCGTGTTTCCGAAATATATGGGCGGTTTGGCGCTGCTTATCGGGGGGCCGGGGTGGGGAGACGCGGGAATATGAGGGAAAAAGCGGTCTGGATCGCCGTTTCCCCATACTGGGGTCTGACCCCATTGTCCGAATCCCCCTGTCCCGCTCCGGCATCCTCCTCCGGCAACGGCTCCCCCTCCAGTATCCGCGACCCATACCGGTCCCCCCAGATATGCCCGATCCGTCCCGCCGCCCGGTTGTACCGTTGGGCAAACACCTGTTTCAGCCACTGCATGATCACTGGAAGTTCCAGCCCGTCCGCCGGCTTAATGTAAAACGTCAGCCAGTCGTCCGCAAGACGGAGCCCACGAACCTCGAAAACAAACCGGAGTTCCGTCTCCCGGAACACCCTGGCGAATAGCGCTAGGGCCTTATTGGGGACCGGCGCCGTGGCGCCGGTCCCTCGGCTGAAGATGGGTTCCCGGTTGTTGACGCGGGTACGGACTTCGTACCACACCCCTTGTTTGAGTATGCGTAATTGTCTCATGGATATTATATGGGATTGATCCGCGGTTTTGCTTTAGTAAAGGGCTCGGAAATTTCAATTTCCGAACAAATTCCGCTTAAAAATTTTTGCGGGACACGTTTAGCGCTTGTTCCGGGGTATTAAACCAAAGAAGGCTCACCGGCCCGCGGGTCCGCGCTTTGCTCCGCGGAGACTCATTCCCACTCTATCGTCGCGGGGGGTTTGGGCAAACCCCACATTGCCCCCTCATTCCCACTCTATCGTCGCGGGGGGTTTGCTTGAAACGTCGTAGGTGACCCGGCCTATGTCTTTAACGGTGTTGGTGATCAGGGTGGAGATTTCCAGCAGGTCCTTGATGGGGAAAGGGTACACATCGGCGGTCATGCCGTCGGCGCTGACAATGGCCCTGAGGGCCAGGACCCAGCCGTATTTACGGACATCACCGGCGACCCCCACGGAACGGACGGGAAGGAGTACGGCGAAGGCTTGCCATATTTCATCGTAGAGCCGATCCCCGGCGGCGGACCGGCGCTTTTTCAGTTCTTCGATATAAATGGCATCCGCATCCCGGAGGATGTCGCATTTTTCCCGGGTTACCTCCCCCAGGATGCGGACCGCGAGGCCCGGGCCGGGGAAGGGGTGCCGGCGGACCACCTCCTCATCTACCCCCAGGAGGCGGCCCAGGCGGCGCACCTCGTCTTTGTACAGCCGGTCCAGGGGTTCGACGATATGGCCCGCGTTACGTTTCGCATCCACCAAGGGACTTCCTACATTATGGTGGCTTTTGATGAGATGGGCCTTTTTTCCTACACCTTTGCCGCTTTCAATGAGGTCCGTGTAGAGGGTCCCCTGGGCGAGGAAATAGGGCTCCGGCAGGCCCAGCCGGGCCACTTCCCGTTCCTGGATGGTGATAAACAGGTCCCCGATGGCCTTCCGCTTTGCCTCCGGGTCGGTCAGGCCCTTGAGGGCCGAGAGGAATTCTTCCTCGCAGTGGACGATGTGGAGATGCCGGGCCCCCAGCCGCTCCAGGGCGGCCGTGACGGTTTTGGTTTCATCCTTCCGCATAAGCCCCGTGTCCAGGTACATGAGGTGTACCTGGCCGGCGTCCAGGGTTTTGAGGAGCAGCGCCCCGGCCACGGTGGAATCCACCCCCCCGGAAATGAGGAGCAGCACCGGGCTGCGGCCTACCCGTTCCCGTAGGGAAACGCGGACTTCTTCTATATAACGCTCCATGGTCCAGCCGGGTTTACAGCCGCAGACCCCAAAAACAAAGGCCGCGAGGATTTCAAGCCCCCGTTCCGTATGGGTCACCTCCGGGTGGAATTGGAGCCCGAACCAAGGCTCGGTGTCGTGGGCCGCCACCGCGGGAAAACCGGCGGCGCTGACCCCGTACTCCCGGAAGCCCGGGGCAAGCCGGGTCAGGCTGTCGCCGTGGCTCATCCAGGCGGTGAAGGAGTGCGCGGCGGAACGGGAAGAACGGGGAATGGCGGCATTGACCAGGGCGTCCAGGGGAAGGGCGGGATCAAAGCCCGCAAGAAATTTCCGAATGAGTTCCCCATTCCTCAGCGTGGGTCCCGAAGCTTCCGTTTCCCCCTTCACCGTCACCTCCATCCCGCCGTATTCCCGCCGGTGCAGGGCTTCGACGAGGCCGCCGTTGTCATAGGTCATCCGCTGAAGGCCGTAACAGATGCCCAGCAGGGGGAGGCCGCAGGTGTAGACCCCCTGGTCCGGGACCGCCCCCTGGGGGGTGTACACCGATTCCGGGGAACCGGAAAGAATAATCCCCCGGACCGGGTTGGTTCCGGCGGCCAGGATCTTCGCGGACAGGGGACTGTCCCCGGGGATGATCTCGGTATACACCCCCAGGTCCCGGATCCGCCGTCCGATAAGCTGGGTGGTCTGGCTCCCGAAATCCAGGATCAGAATGGTATCCATATCCGCGGCTCCTTTAAGGCGAGGGTTTTTTGGCGGCTGCCCGGGGGGTAGCGGAGAAGCGGTTGGGGCGGAGCCCCGGCCGCTTCGGAGCGCAGGGGGGGCGGAGAGGCCCGGGAAGGCACGCGGAAGCGTGGAGACGGAGACCCTGCGGCGCGGCGAAAGGCCCCAAAAAAGGCCGCCGGTTTGGATGAGGGCCTGCGGGCCGATGCCCCTGTTTCAGGACCCGGTTCGGAAATCGCCCCCCCTCCTCCTGGATACGGGCCGTGTGCATTTACCGGGTCCACGGGCTTTTCCTGATGATGGTTTCTTTACGGTCATAGCCCACGGATACCACATCGATGGGGGTTTCGCAGAACCGCTCGATGAATTCGATGTACTCCATGGCCGCCACGGGGAACTCCTCGTAGGTTAAGGCGTTGGACAGGGATTTTTTCCAGCCCGGAAAGGCCCGGAGTATGGGCTGGGCGCGGTTGAGGTCTTCGATGGAGGCGGGAAAATTTTCCACGATCCGGCTGCCGATGCGGTAGGCGATGCAGGCTTTGATTTCATCCAGGGTATCGTAGACATCCAGGTGGGTCATCACCAGGGAATCGATGGAATTGGTGAGGCAGGCGTAGCGGAGGGCTACCAGGTCCAGATAACCGCAGCGCCGGGGCCGGCCGGTGGTAACCCCGTATTCCCGGCCGGTCTCCCGGATAAAGCGGCTGAGGGTTCCTTCGGCGCCTTCGGAACGGTCGTCGAATTCGCTGGGGAAGGGGCCGTTTCCCACCCGGGTGGTATAGGCCTTGAAGACCCCCAGTATCTTGTCCAGCCGCCGGGGGCCCACACACCCGCCGATGGCGGCGCCCGCGGCGCAGGACATACCGCTGGATACATAGGGATAGGTCCCCAGGTCCAGGTCCAACAGGGCTCCCTGGGCGCCTTCAAAAAGCACCTGGGCGTTTTTGCGGTGCATCAAATAGGCGGACAAATCTATGGACATGGCTTCAAGCCGGTCAATATAGGGGGTAAGGAAATCCCGGTCCCCGCCGGTAAGTTCGGCGATCTTTTCCTGCCAGGAAAGGTCGGCGATGCGTATCCCGTCCCGGTCGCTTTTCATGGAATAGGTGATCCCGATACCCCGGCCGGTGGTGCCGATAGGTTTTTTCCGGGCCTGATCCCGGGCCTGGTCAACCTCGATGTACCGGGGCAGGACGAGGTGGGCCCGGTCGGAAATAAAAACCCGGCCGGTGGTATCGATCCCCCGCTCCCGGAGCATATCCAGCTCGGTAAAGAGGGCGGTCGGGTCGATGACCATCCCCGCCCCCAGGATCACTATCTTATCGGGGTAGAGGATCCCCGAGGGGATGAGGTGCAGGGCGTACTGCTCATCCCCAATGACGATGGTATGCCCCGCGTTGGCCCCGCCGGAAAAACGGACGATTATCTGGGCTTCGTTGGCCAGATAATCCACGATTTTGCCCTTCCCCTCATCACCCCATTGGGCGCCGATGACCACTACATTCATAACCGCTCCCTGTTTACTCCTCAGGATACATTCCCTCACCCAGTGTACACAAATCAGGGAAAATTTACAATGCGGCTCTGTATTGCCGGATTAGCCCCCCGGGAGTATACTCTAAAAGGAGGTCCGGTATGCCCCGGTTAAAAGAACAAGACTATTACACCTACGTTGATTATCTTTCCGGGGATGGGGAGGAACGGTACGAAATCATAGACGGCGAAGCCTATATGATGGCGCCTCCTTCCCGGCTGCATCAGGATATCAGTATGGCTTTATCAACCAGGATCTATAATTTTTTGAAGGGTAAACCCTGCAAGGTATATGCGGCGCCGTTTGCCGTCCGGCTTAACCCGCTACCGGACAAACGGGACGACACCGTGGTGGAACCGGACCTGGTGGTGGTTTGCGATCCCTCCAAACTGGATGACCGGGGCTGCAACGGGACCCCGGACCTAATCATCGAAATCCTCTCCCCCTCCACTGCCCGGTATGACCGGATTATCAAATTCCAAAAATACCGGGAAGCGGGGGTACGGGAATACTGGATCGTGGACCCGGAAGAAAAGTCGCTCTTGGTCTATGTCCTCAAAAACAACGAGTACATGGCTTCCGCCTATGAGGAGACGGCGCTTGTTCCGGTTACGATCCTGCCGGGACTCGAAATCGACCTTAACACCGTGTTTGTAGAAAATGAGGGAGAGAATTGAAGGGCAGGAGGGCAATGATAGCTGGTAAGCTTCGTGGTTATTATCAGTAGCGCCGATTTATTCTCGATTGAATAAATCAGTGCTTCCTTAGTCTTTACGCCCTGCTAGGCGCCCCGTTTGAGCAGGAGGGCGGCGTCTTCTTTAAAATCGGCGCTGATCACCTGTTCCCGGAGGGTTTCATCCTTGAGGACAGATCCGATGGCGGCAAGAAATTGGATATGGGGGCCGCTGGTTTTTTTGGGGGAGATCACCAGGATAAAGAGCCGGGATTTTTCACCGTCCAGGGATTCAAAATCAACCCCTTCTTTTTTGATCCCCACCGCCACACATATATCCGTTACCGCATCGCTTTTGCCGTGGGGCAGGGCTATACCGTGTTCCATGCCGGTACTCATGGTTTTTTCCCGCCGTAGCACGTCCCCCAGGGCCTCATCCCGGTCCAGGAGTTTCCCCTGGGAATCCAGGAGGTCCACCAATTCCGTGATGATCTGCTCCTTGGTATTCCCCCGGAGATCCAGGATGATACAATCGGGGGTGATCAGGGAAAGAACCTCCTCCCGGCTCCGGCCTTGCAGATTGGAAATTTCCTGTTTCATCGCCTTGGGGTTCGATGAATTTTTTAGTTTTTGTATGGTATCATGCAGGCCCAGGATAACCTCGTACACGGCGGTTTTTACCAAGGGCATATCCACCTGACTGGTTTCTATGGTTACGGTACTTTCCTTTTTGGTGATGGAAAGGGCAATATCCCCCTTCCGGGCCTGGGAGAGGCCCTCGTCGATATTCATCATCTGCACGTAAAATCCCTCGGCCTTGAGGTCCTTGAGGAGGGTGTCGAGGACCATACCGGCGATCTCATCGGAGTGGAATTCCCAGACCGCCGCGGCGGAATCATCCCCCTTCACGGGTTTTTTGGTCCCGGGGCCGGAAATTTTGAGGAAAGCGCTTAACAGCGGGGGCGCGGCCAGGGTGGTAACCAGGGTCATGAGGATGATCACCGCGAAAAGCTGGTTGTCCAGGACCCCCGAAGCAAGGCCGATACCGGCGATGATCAGGGCCACCTCTCCCCGGGGGACCATCCCCGCCCCTATCCGCAGGGCCCCCCGGCCGTTAAAGCCCAGGAGCAGGGCCGGACCGCCGCAGCCGGCTATTTTCGCCAGGATCGCCCCGGCGGTGTACAGGGCTCCAAAGATCAGCACCCTGAGGGAAAAAATCTCCCCCACATTGACCATCATCCCCATAACCGCGAAAAAGACGGGAACGAAAAATTCGTACAGCCCCCGGATCCGCTCCTGAATAACGGCGGCAATATCGGTTTTGGAAAGGGAAAGCCCCGAAATATAGGCGCCGATGATCATGGCCAGCCCCTGTTTTTCAAAAACCCCCGCCAGAATCAGGGCCAGGCCCAGGGCCAAGATGGAAAAATCAAAGCTGTGTTTAAAGAGTTTGAGGAAAAGGGCGATTTTTTTTGAAAAAATAAGCCCCAGGACGGTAAACCCCAGCCAGATACCCAGGGCTTTTCCGGCAATACCCAGGATTCCGGCGGCGTTTAAGGCCCCCCCGCCCCCGGTGATCGCCGCCACGATCCCTAAGACCACCGCCAGCATGATGATCCCCAGGACATCGTCGAATACCGCCGCGGCGAGGATCGTTACCCCCTCGGGAGAATCCATCCGTCTGTGGTCCGAGAGGATCCGGGCAGTGATACCCACGGAGGTGGCGGTGGAAAGGATCCCCAAAAAAAGGTGCCGGGGATCCATAAAGGAACCGTGGAGCAGGGCAGCCCCCGTAAGATCCCCAAGGGCAAAGGAAAAAACCGCCCCCCCGATACCAATGACCCCGCCGGCCAGGGAATACCGAAGGAAAAGCCCCAGATCCGTTTCCAGGCCGGAGGCAAAGAGCAGAATAATTGAAGCTACCGTGGCAAAGGCGTACAATTCGGCGCTGACCGCCAAGGCGCCCGGTTCCAGGGGGAAAAATCCCCGGGGAAAGCCCGGCAGGGCCAGCCCCCCCAGGGCGTAGGGGCCGATGATGACCCCCGAGAGGAGTTCCCCCAATACCGGGGGAATTCCCAGCCCTTTGGCCAGCCTGCCGCAGATACGGACCGCAAAGATGATAAAACCAAGCTGTAATACCAGTTCCGCCATCCGCTCACTCATACCCATTCCTCATTAAAAAATACTTCAATAGCCGGGCGGTTAAGGGCAAGGCAAAAGGGGAGCGCTTGAAAACGTAAGGGTTCGTATCGCGGTATAAAGCTCCCCTTGAGAAAAGTCTTGGACTATTCAGGAACCCCGCCGGTTCCCCGGACAATCCGCTCGAAACCGGGTTTCCCCCCAATTATTTATAGGTAACCATACGGTCCGGGGCATTCCTTCTTGAGGCGCTGCTTGCCGCATCGACGCCCGGCGGCAGACGCCCTATCCGCACCAGGGCCACGGCGCTGTGGCCGCCGGGAAGTCCTAATTCGGCCTTAAACCGGTTGTTTACGGCATCCATGGGACCGGTGTAGATCCGGGAGCCCAGCCCCAGGGCCTGGGCTGCCAGGTATATGCTTTGGGTCGCCAAGGCGCAGTCCAGGATTTCGGAACCGTTGGTTTTTCCGTCCCCGGCGGCGGAGATGATGATGAGGATATTCCCCTCGGGCATATTCGGGACGATTTTACTTGAAAGGGCCCGGTTCTGAACCACCGTAAAATGCCAAGGCTGGCGGTTACGGGCGCTGGGGGAGCGTATCCCCGCGGCAATGATGATATCCAGTTCTGTCTTGGTGATGTCCCCGGCAACGAAATTCGCGGCCCCATAGTGGTTGATGATGGGAGCCGCCTTCCCTGCGTCCTGGGCGCCCAGATCGGGGATCCCCCGTCCAAAACCGGGTATACCGGTGATTAATAACAGGAGCAGGATGCCTACCGGAGTTTTTTGTTTTTTCATAAATTCCCTCCTCCTGTTCAAAGTCCGGATAATACCCTAAAGACACCGCGGCGACTCATTACCGATACGGTATTTATTTTTCTTTGGCTTGTCAATACGCTTTAAATGCAGGGGGAAACCCGTAAAGCCCTCCCCGGAGGGAGGGCCAGAAATGGTGACACTCCTGGCATTACTATTACGGTTCAGCGTAGACAATGCCTTTTAATTCAGTTCCCGAACCCGGGATGG
>JAITKD010000244.1 GCA_031278575.1 Spirochaetaceae bacterium
AAAAATTCTTCCCCCTGGGTAAAGGCGTCTTGGGCAAACCCCTGGGCCAAAAACAGCGCCCATAAGCCCAGCCCCAGGCCAAATCGCTTCAATAGTACCATAAGCTCCCCATAACGCCGGTCCCCCTGTTTTAACGATTTGACAGGAAGGCCTAAAACAATTAATCTCATAATAAGGCTGTTTTAAAATCATGGTCCGAAAGGCCCGTGATTAAAAAAACAAGCCGCCTTAGATTAAGGAAAAAACGGGCCCCGTAGGGTTTAACCGCTTTTTCTACGGCTGGTTTTAAAACCAACCGAATTTTGGAACCGGTTCATATATAAAGATACCACAAAGAAGCGGAAAAAGTCATGATCAAGACAAGGATTGTTTCCCGGAAATTACAACGTTCTTCCATAAATTGTATTTTGAAAAGACCGTGAGGATTATGAAAATATTATGTATATCCGATCATATCGATCCGCTGGTGTATTCAAACTCCATTAAAGAACGTTTTAAGGACATTGACTTGGTATTAAGCGCCGGGGATCTTCCCATGGAATATCTGGAGTTTGTTGTTTCGAGCCTCAACAAAACCCTGTTTTTTGTGTTTGGAAATCATAACCTTACCGAATTTTACCGGTATAAACAATCCAATACCATTATCCCCCATAGGTGGATAGAGAATGAAACGGACTACGGCTCCGGGGCCACCCATATTGGTTCCAAGGTAAAAACAGAAGAAGGGCTTATCATAGCCGGCCTGGGGGGATCCATGCGGTATAATCAGGGGGAAAATCAGTATACCGACTTCCGGATGAAACTTGAAATTTTAAAACTCATCCCCGCCATGATCATCAACCGGATCTTTCGGGGGAGATTTTTAGATATACTCCTGACCCATGCGTCTCCCCGGGGCATCCATGATAAGGAGGATCTCTGCCACCGGGGATTCAAATCTTTTTTGTGGTTTATGCGGGTTTTTAAACCTAAATATCTCATCCATGGGCATATCCATCTTTATGATTTATCGGACATCAGAACCACCCGGTATCAGGATACCCTGGTGGTAAATGCCTTTAGCCATTATGTAATTGATACAAGGGAAAAATAAATGGGAAATATGTTTACCATACGGGCAGCGGAAGATTTTTCAAAAGCCCGGGGCCGGGCCATTCTTTCCCGGATTCAGCATTTTATGAATACCGATAAGGACAAGCTCCTCTCTTTTAACGATGTAAAGGAGATCCTTAAACCAAAAAACCAAACCTATAAGGGGATGCGGACGGTTCCGCTTGACCTTATTGTGGGCAGCGAAGGCCGGTACCGGGACTTTAACAAATATTTCCTGCCGAAGTCGGATCACCTGAAATCCCGCTGGGTCCGGGTTGACGAAGCCCATATCCGGGATATCATCCTGCCCCCCATCCAGCTTTACGAAATCGGCGGGGTCTATTTTGTCCGGGACGGAAACCACCGGGTTTCGGTGGCAAGGAGCCAGGGGATTGAGATGATCGACGCCGAGGTAATCAGCCTTTCCAGCGAAATAACCATTGAGCCTTCCATGACCACCGATGATCTCCGGGAGCGGATCATCGGCGTAGAAAAAAAGGCCTTTTATGAAAAAACCGATTTTGGAAAATACACCCATTGTTATGATTTGGATTTCAGTATGCCCGGCCGGTATGACGTGATCTACAACCATATTTTGGTCCATAAATATTATCTTAACCAGGGAATTCCTGATGAAATTCCCTTTTCCGAGGCCCTGGTTTCCTGGTATAATCACGTATACGAACCGATTATCAAAATAATCAAGGATGAACGGCTTTATCTTCATTTCCCCGGCAGGACCCCGGGGGATCTGTACGTCTGGATCGTCAAACATTGGGATTTTCTGAAAAAAAAATACGGCATCCTCTATCCCATTTCCGACGCGGCCCGGGACTTCTCCCAAAAATACGGAAAAACCAGGGCAAAATTCGTCCAGTTTATAACGGCCCTGTTCCGCAAGTTGGTACGCCGGCCCCGGTCCTGATGGCGGCCTGTTACCGGCGGGCGATTTTAAAACCGATTAAGGAAGGTTTTTGGTGGCTATTTTATCAATACAGTCCCATGTAACCTATGGATACGCGGGAAACAGCGCCGCGGTGTTTCCCCTCCAGCGGATGGGCCATACGGTCTGGGCGATTAACACGGTGGAATTTTCCAACCATACCGGATACGGCTCCTGGCGGGGAAAGGCCCTGGGGGCGGAAATGACCGCCGAATTGGTCCGGGGCTTGGATGAACGGGGCGTTTTGAAGGACTGCGCGGCGGTCCTCTCCGGATACATGGGGGATGTCCCGGTGGGGCAGGCGATTATGGATACGGTCCGGCTGGTACGGCTCAAGGCGCCCGGCGCCCTTTATTGCTGCGATCCGGTGATGGGGGATATGGGCCAGGGCCTTTACGTCAAGCCGGGCATCCCGGAGGTTTTTAAAAACGAAATCATCACCCTCGCGGACCTCCTCACCCCCAACCAATTTGAGCTTGAGGTTTTAACCGGCATGGAGACCGGGGATATTACCGGCGCCCGTAAAGCCATAGACCTGCTCCACCGCCGGGGCCCCCGGGTGGTCCTGGTTACCAGCTACCGGGAAGGGAAGCCCCGCACCGATCCAGGGGGGCATATCGATATGCTGGTCTCCTCCGAAACCGGAGCCTACCGGATCCGTACCCCGGAACTTCCCTTTGACACGGTCATGTCCGGGTCCGGGGACCTGACCGCCGCGGTTTTTTTATCCCGTTACCTTGAAACCGGGGACGCTAAAGACGCCCTGGAGCTTACCACGGGGTCAATCTATGGCATTATGGAAGCCACTTTTAAGGCCCGGAGCGGGGAACTTTGTATTATAGCGGCTCAAAACGAATTGACGAGCCCCTCCCGGTCCTTTGCCGCGGTCCGGCTGTAGGGTACCGGAACCGATGACCCCCCCCCTCTCGGAAGTCCCCTACGGTTGTTTTAAGGAATTTATCGCCCCCGGGACGGATCGGTTTGCCTTTCTGAACGCCCTGTTGGATAAATTGGCCCTGCGGAGTTCAATCCTTACCCTTTCAGGAAACCGGCATTTTATGGTTTTTCCGCACCGGGAGGAACCGGGTTCGCCCTCCCGGACCGGGGCCGCCCCCTTGGTTCTGGTGGCCCATTACGACCGGGCGGCGGATAGTCCCGGGGCCAACGATAACAGCGCCGCGGTATTTCTTCTTTTAGAGACGGCGATAAAGCTGGGGCAAAAAAAGGCCACGGATTGGATGATTATTTTTACCGATAAAGAAGAATTGACCGGGGACGAGGGCATCAAAAGCCAGGGGTCCTATACCTTGGCCGCGGGTTTACGGCAGGCCGGCCTTGGAGGGGGGCGGTTTTTTATCTTTGACGCCTGCGGTACCGGGGACACCCTGATTATTTCCACCACCGCCGATCATCTGATAAAAAATGAACGGGGGCCGGGGATAATCAAAACAAAACAGGCGGTACAGCGGCTGCGAAACCTGGCCCTGGAAACCGCCCGGGAACTCCACCTGGATAAGGCGCTGCTTTTGCCGACCCCCTTTTCCGACGATGCGGGCTTTTTACGGGCGGGTATTCCCGCCCAGACCATCACGGTCCTCCCCGGAAGTGAAGCGGGCCCCTTTATTTCCCTTTTACGGAACAAACCCGGTCTGGCCCAGGCCCTGATAAACCGGGAAGCGCGAAAAAATTACGATCCCCTTTTAATCCCCGAAACCTGGCGCTGCCTCAACGGGCCCAAAGACAGCCGCCGCCGGCTTACCCCGGAACATTTTTCCCAGGTGGTACGTTTCGCCTGCGCCTTGAGTAAAAATTGACAACGAGGGATCATCCCCCCCGGTTCACCATTAACGCTAAAATTTCCCCGATAAACATCCGGTGGTAATCCCGCTTCGGATAGTTCTCTTCGATGGAGGGATCCAGAAATTCCGCGGGATCAAAATCGTGGGCGTACCGTTTACGGCACACCATAATCTCCGACGCTTCCCTAAAACCGATGCCGCCCGCGGCTTTGCCCCCTTCAAACGCCAGGGGGGTAAGGCCGGTTTCCGCGGCCTTATCCGTGTCCCGGCCCGAACGGTTCCCGCAGATCTCCAAAGCCCTTCGGTAGCTTTTATCGAAGAACGAAAGGGTAAAAAGGGGCGCGGCCCGGACGAATTCAACGGTATACCGGGTAGGCCGGATAAATATAAAGGCCGTATTCCGGCCCCAGAGTACCCCAAGCCCGCCCCAGGAGGCGGTCATGGTGTTCCAGTTGCCCCTTCCCTCCCGGAGGTTTCCCGCGGTGATCAACATCCATTCATCCCCAATCCGGACGGCGGGGGAGCCGGAAAATTCCCGAATATCCTTTTCTACCCAGCGGTTATCCGCGGGAATCACTTCTTTCTGGTTCGTATGATCCTCCTTGGCCGTCCGGTTATACCCCTAAAATCCCGCTATAGGCATCCAGAACGGAATCCCCGGAACTGCCCCCGGCCCGGGCGGCCAAAACTTTTTTGGTCAGGACCTTTCCCAACTGGACCCCCTCCTGATCAAAACTATTGATGTTCCAGATAAAACCCTGGAACATAACCTTATTTTCAAAATGGGCCAGGAGCGCCCCCAGGGCTTTGGGGGTGAGGCGTTTACCGTAGATAAGACTGGAGGGGCGGCCCCCAAGGAATTCCCTGTTCCGGTTCGTGTCGGTCTTGCCCTTGGCAAAAGCCACAATCTGAGCCGCCAGGTTTGCCTTGAGTTTGGTTTGACTCCCGGAACCGTCCACCTCCACATCATCCCCCCGCTGACTTTCGGTAAAAGCCACGAATTGCAGGGGGACGATGTCCGTGCCCTGGTGGAGGAGCTGATAAAAAGAATGCTGCCCATTGGTACCGGGTTCCCCAAAAACCACGGGCCCCGTGGAATAGGCCAGGGGGACGCCGTCCCGGTTGACCCGTTTACCGTTGGACTCCATATCAAGCTGTTGGAGGTGGGCGGGGAACCGGGAAAGGGCC
The DNA here is from genome assembly GCA_031278575.1 of Spirochaetaceae bacterium. Classification (GTDB taxonomy): domain Bacteria; phylum Spirochaetota; class Spirochaetia; order Treponematales; family Breznakiellaceae; genus JAIRMO01. The sequence continues at coordinate 5,023 of JAITKD010000244.1, forward strand.
TGGCTGTAGGGGAGAATGGCCGTATAGGGGTACCCCAGAAAATTCCGTTCCCACACGCCGATCAGGGCGTCCAACAGGGCGGCATTGGCCGCGGCCTTTGGTTCCCGGGCGTTTTGGTCCGCCTCGTGGGCGCCCGCGAGGAGTTCCGAAAACACCTCCGGCCCAAAGGCCAGGGAGAGGATCACCCCCCCCACCGCGGAGGTAGAAGAGTAGCGGCCGCCGATAAAATCATCGATATAAAAGGAATCAAGGTAGGCGGGGTTACGGGCCAGGGGGCTGGTTTCGCTGGTTACCGCGGCCAGGTGTTTGCGGGGATCCAGCCCCGCCCGGATGAGTTTTTCCTTGATAAAAAGTTCGTTTGCCAGGGTTTCCTGGGTCGTACCGCTTTTGGAAACCAGGATAAAGATGGTTTCTTCCAGGTTACCGGAAGCGGCTGTCTGGGAGGCGTCGTCGGGATCCACGTTGGAGATAAACTTCGCCTGTAAACGGCCCTTCCCCTCGGCGGCGGCCCAATTTTCCAGGGCAAGGTACAGGGCCCGGGGCCCCAGGTCGGAGCCGCCGATGCCGATCTGCACCGCCGTGGTAAAGGCCTTTCCCGTGGAGCCCCGGATCTTACCGGCATGGACCGCCGCGGCAAAGGCCGAAAACCGGTCCCGTTCCCGGGCGTAAAATTCCCCCAGATTCTTCCCTTCATGGAGAACCGGTTTTCCCAGTTGTCCCCGGAGCAGGTGGTGGAGAACCTTCCGGTTTTCCCCGGTATTCATGGTTTCCCCCTCAACCAGGGCCCGGTACTTCCCCACAAGCTCCTGCTCATCCGCCAGGGCCTGGAGGGCCTCCAGCACGGGATCATCCACCGCCTTCGCCGCCCAGGAATAGGTAAGCCCCGCGGCCAGGGGAACCGCCGCTTTCCGTACCCGTTCCCCAGTAAGCCGTGAGGCAAAATCAAACCCCTTACCCCGGGGGGCAAGTTCCAAAAGCCGCTTATACGCCGCGGTCTTATCAAAATCGTTATAGTTCATAACTTCCTCAGTCTTCCAGATCGGGAATACTTTCCTTCATCCGTAACATAAAATCTTCTCCGGTTATTCCTTCCCGGAGGCACACAAAAACCGTATTATCCCTTCCCGCGATGGTTCCCAGTACGTCGTCCAGACTCAAGTTGTCCACCGCCAGGGCGACCGAATCGGAATGTCCCGAATAGGTTTTGATCACCACCATATTCCCGGACCAGTCGATAGAAACATATCCCCGCAGGAAATCGTGAATATAGGTCCGTTCGGTCTCCTGCAGTTCATCCTCTCCGGGCAGGGAATACACATACCCGTTATGGCCGTCGGAGATCTTACCCACCTTGAGGAGTTTTAAGTCCCGGGAAAGGGTTGCCTGGGTAACGATAAATCCTTCTTTTTGCAGATGTCCTAACAGCGTTTCCTGAGACTCAATTCGATAGGTCTTTATCAGTTTTCGGACAGTTTTTAAACGAGCCAGCCGTTCTTTCACAATTTCTCCATAGCTAGGAGCTAATTATCCCTAAGGAAGGCACTGATTTATTCAATCGAGAATAAATCAGCGCTTCCTTAGGAAAACGCGATTAGCGTCAAGTTAATCAGCGTTTCCCTAAGCCACGAATAATTATTCCGCTCCCTTGCATAAACATACAACGACGGGATGATTTTTGCAAGTATTTTTTTTAAAACCCGCGGCCCTTTTAAAAATTCAGTTTTGAAAGGGCCCTCCGTTATCCCCTGCCCCGGGAACCGTAATTCCGGGTAAATTATCCCTTCATATCATATAGTTATTAATATAGAATATTTTGTCGATAATATTAA
>JAITKD010000008.1 GCA_031278575.1 Spirochaetaceae bacterium
AAAAATTCAGTTTTGAAAGGGCCCTCCGTTATCCCCTGCCCCGGGAACCGTAATTCCGGGTAAATTATCCCTTCATATCATATAGTTATTAATATAGAATATTTTGTCGATAATATTAAAGGAATATTCGGAGCATAAAGTTAACATGGAGACATTTAATTCAAAAAAAGATAGCACTCAAAGTAAAGAAACGCAGGAAACTAAAAATCTACAAAATCATTTAACTGTTTTAAGGGAAAATAAAAATGACGGGTATCTGTCCATTACTTTTTCTGAAGATGATCTGGAGGCTATAGCGGATTTTATGCCCCCCATTGGAGCGGGAGAACCCCTGACCCCCGCCTATGTCGCTTCCGTCCTGGAACGGCTGAATATCGTCTACGGGATACGGGAAGAAACCATTCAGGAAACGATGTCCCGGTGTAATCAGCTCAGAAAACCGGTAAAAGCGGTGGTCATTGCCAAGGGGGAGCCCCCAATAGATGAGATCCTTGAATATTATGAACTTAATCATGAACTTACCCCCAAGCCGGAGCAGCCCCTTCCCAATCCCCAAAACCGTATTGATTACCGGGCCCAATCGCCCTTTGTCATCGTAAAAAAAGGACAGATCCTGGCGTATAAGCGGCCCCAGGAAAAAGGCCAGGACGGTACAAACATCCACGGGCTGATTATTCCCCGTCGGGTACAACGGCCCGAGGGAGTTTCCGGGGGAAGCAACACCAGAACCGATGCGGACCATATCATTGCCGAAACAGCGGGTCAACTGATAGAAAACAAAAACGTCATCAGCGTCCAGGATTCACTGGTGATAAAAGGATCCGTGGGGTACGCCACGGGGAACATCATTTTTCCCGGGGACGTGATCATAGACGGGCCCGTATCGGACGGATTTAAAATCTATTCCGGCGGTTCGGTAACCATAAAACAGACCTTTGACGTAACCGATGTGATTACCAAGAACGACCTTACCGTAGCGGGGGGGATCATCGGCCGGGGCCGGGCCCTGGTAAAGGTCGGCGGCTCCCTCAGAGCCAAATTTATAGAAAACTGCCGGGTGGCCTGCCGGAAAACCCTGACGGTGGAGACCGAAATCATCAATTCCAGCATATATGCCATGGAAAGTATCGATCTGGGGGACAAGGGGATGATCGTCGGCGGGGATATTACCACCATCCACGGGATCCGGGCCGGGGCAATAGGGAAAACATCCGGAAAATCCACCCATGTCCACTGCGGCATTGATTTTACGGTTCAACAGGAAAAAGAAAAAAACAACTATCATTTCCAGATTATTTCCGCAAAACTGGCGAAACTCAGGGAACTAATGGCGGCTCCCGACCAAATTCCGGAGAGACAGGCCAAAATGGAGGAGCTTTTGCGCCGCCTTGAGGACGAACAGAAAAAAACGGGGCAGCGGATCGCCGATCTGTTGGGCCGTCTGGAAGCGGACGCCAATGCCGTGGTGGAAGTAACCGGTGAAATTGCCCCGGGCACCCTGATTGAAATTTGCCAGATCGCCCTTTTTGTGGCGGAACCCTTACGGGGAGTCCGGATAAAACTGGATAAGATCAACGGGAAACTCGTTTCCGAACCCCTATAAAAGCCTTTCCCCGGATTGTTCCCCTAAAAATTCCATGCGTTTGTCCTGAAATATCGGCAGTAGTTTTACCTTTACGAGGATTTTTCCCGGTAATAGGGGCGCATTTCCGGCGCAAGCGCCGGAAACCGGGCTTTCCGGGGCTCCGCTCCGCTCCGGTCCCGGCGTATCGCGCCGGGACTGCTTCGCACCCCTCCAATCCCTTGCGCGCTTCGTACCCGGCGGCATTTTCGGCAATTATAGGCCGTTAAGGAAACGCTGATTAACTTGACGCTAATCGCGTTTCCCTAACGGTAAAATTGCTGGAATATCGGGACCTCCCCTATGAAAAAATAAAATCCCCGGTTATAATAGAGTTAACCGCCAAAAGGGGTTGCGAATAGGCCGGGTACGGCTATTTGGGAGGTTGGGGTGTACAGTCTTGGTCTTGCGTATTTGTTCTGGTTTTTTTCAGGTTTCGGCGCGTTAGGATTCCACCGGTTCTATTTGGGGAAAATTCCCACGGGTATCCTCTGGATGTGTACCGGCGGGCTGGGCATGGTCGGGGCGATTTACGATTTTTTTACCCTGCCGGGACAGGTCCGGGAGGCAAATATCCGGGAGACCCGCTATAACCAATCACCGGATGGTCCTTTCCGCGAGGGGCCGAGCCGGCGGAACGCTGACCGGTGGAACGCCGGGTGGCGGAACGCCGAATGGCGTTATGTCGATGACGCCCAGGTCCACAGGGTGCATGAAAAAGAAAGCGTCGAACGGAGGATCCTCAAACTGGCCAAACAAAACAAGGGGATCCTTACCCCTACGGAAGTGGCCCTGGGGGCGAATGTTTCTATCGAAGAGGCGAAAAAACATCTGGAAACGCTGGTTTCCAAGGGATTCGCCGAAATTCGGGTCCGAAAATCCGGCGCCATCGTGTATACCCTCCCGGAACTGATGGACGGCGATTCTCCCCTGGAGGATTTTTAACCCTTCAGTACCACCTCGGTCCGGCCGAAACCGCCCGTTTCGGGGCGGGAAAAGTAGTAATCCGCCACTAATCCCTGCTGTTTCAGAAATTCATGCACCCCCCGCTGAAGTACGCCGTCCCCTTTACCGTGGACCACCGAAAATTCATGGAGCCCCGCCAGGGCGGCGGCGTCAATCTGACGGCGGAGGGCCTCCAGGGCTTCTTCCAGGCGCATTCCCAAAAGGTTCAGCTCAAACCGGGCTTGATTTTCCGGGGAGAGGTCCGGCGGGGCGATGAGGGGTTTCTGGTCTTCCCCGGAAAGCGCCAGGGGGATAAGGTCCTTTTCGCTGATGCTCATCCTGAGGGAGCCGATTTCCACGATCCAGGCCCCCTTTTTATCCGCCCGGAGTATCCTCCCCCGGCGGCGGTATTCCCCGGCCAGGACCGCCGTTCCCGGCCCGAAGGCTGCCGGGACGGCGGCCCCGGCGTCCTCCGGGGCATACTCCGCGTCCAGGCGCCGCCGTTCCTCCGCCAGGCCCTGCCGTTCTTTTTCCAGAGACTCCCCCTCGGCGGCCACGGATTTTTCAAGACCGGCAAGAAATTCCTTTACCTTGAGGGTTTTCTGCCGGGTAAGTTCCCCCTCCTTTAACTCCCGGACCAAATTTTCCAGGGTTTTCCGGCTTGAGAGGAGGAGCAGTCTGAGGCTCCCCACCCCCCCCGCCTTGAGATCGATTTCTTTCTGCCGGAGCCTGAGTTCCTTTAGGTCCGCCCGCCGCCGTTCTTCCCGGAGCCGGGAGATTTCGGCTTTACCGGCCTCCGCCGCGGCGTCTAACTCCTGGTGCTTCCTTTTAAGCCCCGCGATAAGGGCGGACACATCGGACCGTTCCTCGTCAAGGTAGGCCCGGGCCGCGGAAACGATGGTCCCGCAAAGCCCGTTCCGGGCGGCGATCTCCACCGCCCGGCTTTCCCCGGGGATACCCATGATGAGCCGGTAGGTGGGGGAGAGGGTCCGGCCGTCAAATTCCACCGAGGCGTTCTCCACCCCCTCCCGGGAATACCCGTAATTTTTGAGGATGCCGTGGTGGGTGGTGGCGATGACCCGGGCCTGTTTTTCCATGAGGTGATCCAAAATCGCCATGGCAATGGCGCTTCCCTCCTCGGGGTCTGTCCCCGACCCTAATTCATCCAGAAGTACCAGGGACCGTTCCGTAACCGCCCCGGTAATGGCGGCGATATTGGTCATGTGGGCGGAAAAGGTCGAAAGGGATTGGCTCAGGGACTGCTCGTCCCCGATATCGGCGTAGATTCCGTCAAAGACGGGCAGGGCGGTTCCCTCCTCCGCGGGAAGGGCCAGGCCGAACTGGTTCATCAGGGCAAAAAGCCCCACAATTTTGAGGGTTACGGTTTTTCCCCCGGTATTAGGGCCGGTGATAATCACGGTCCGGGTATTACCGCCCATGGAAATATCCACGGGAACCGCCTTTGACCCCAACAGGGGATGCCGGGCCTGCCTGAGGACCAGCCCCGCCGGCTGAAAGGCCCGATGGTCCGTATCCCCATCCAGGGCAAATACCCCCCGGGTTTCACGGCTGTACCGGGCCCGGGCCCTGAGGGTCTCCAGGCGGATTACCTTTTCGTGGAGTTCCCCCAGCAGGAGACGCCGGAGGGCGATGCGGCCCGTCATGTCCCGCAGAACCCGGCGGATCTCCCCGTCGAGCCTCCGGGTTTCGATGAGGATCTCGTTGTTTTTTTCCACCACCGCTTCCGGTTCCACGAACAGGGTCTGGCCGGTGGAGGAAACCTCGTGGACTATTCCCCTGATACGCCCCCGGAAATTCGCCTTTACCGCCAGGACCATACGGCCGTCCCGCTGGGAAGGCAGGGCGGATTGGAGCATCCGGCGGGTCTCCTCGTTTCCGGTATACCGGGCGGCGGCGGCTTCCAATTCCCCGGTGAGGTTCCGAATCCGCCCTCGTATCTCCTGAAATTCGGGGAGATCCCGGAGGGAACCGTCCTTATGCAACACCCGGAAAATTTCCCGGCTCACGGGGGAACAATCGGGCAATTCCGAAACCAAAACCGCGAGGGGGCTCGGCTCCTCCCCAAGACCGGCCGGCGCCCCCCGGATTTTGTTCCCAGGGACCGCTCCCCAAAACCACCCTTTGAGGGCCTCCGCGGCATTGATAAAGGCCCCCAGGGCATAGGCTTCGTCAAGTTCCAGGACCATACCCTCCGCCGCGAGTTTGGGAAGGATGAAACCGATATCGGGGAAACTTTCCCGGGGTTCTTCCCCCCGGTCGTTGAGTTTTTCCGTAAATTCAGCGACCAGTTTTTTAAGTTCCCCCGCCTCCTGGGGATCCGTCCGGGGGATCTCCTCCGCTAAACGCCGGGCGGCTTCCCCGCTTAGGGCGGATTCGGCGACCCTGGTTCGGAGGCGATCAAATTCGAGGAGCTTGAGGGTCTTGTCATTCATCGGTTTTTACCGGAAAAACGTTAGCCATAGGGGGCCCCGGATAGTTCGTTCTGAATCCTGAGGAAACTTTCATAACGATCTTCATGGATACTGCCCGCGGCGACCGCTTCCATTATTTTACACCCCGGTTCGGTCCGGTGTGAACAGGAGCGGCCGTAGGTACACCGCCCGGCCAGGGGGGCAAATTCCCGCATATAATAGATGATCTCATCGGCGCCGATCCCTTCGGGAAGAAACTGCCTGATACCGGGGGTGTCTATCAAAAAGGTCCCGTCCGGGGAAACCTCAAACAGTACGGACATGGTGGTGGTATGGTTTCCCCGGTCATATTTTTCATTGAGGGGAGCGGTCCGCTGGCAGGTTTTGGGAACCAGGGCGTTGATCAGGGTGGACTTTCCCACCCCGGACTGGCCCACCAAAACCGAAGTATTACCGGTGATGAGGGATCGCAGCTCTTCCATGCCTTCACCGGTTAAGGCGGATACCCGTAACACCCGGTAGCCGATACGGCGGTAATCCTCAAGCCGCTCTTCCGTATCAAGATCATCCGGGGAAAGATCGTATTTATTACAGACGACCACCCCGGGGATCCCGGCGATCTCCGCCTGGAGGAGGGATCGGTCCAAAAAACGGGGACGGAAAGGCGGAGAAACCGGACTGGTAAGGCAAAGCGCCAGGTCCACATTGGCCGCCAGAAGCTGGGGCGACTGGCCCTTCCGGTTAAACCGGGTAAATTGGTTCCGCCGTTCCTCCACATCCAGAATGAGAGCGGTCCCCGGATGGGCCGGATCAGGCTCAAAACGCACCCGGTCCCCCGGCGCGAGGGGGTTATAATACCCTTCCACCCCCTTGAGGATCTTTCCTTTGATACGGCAGGAGAGCGGTTCAGGGCGTAACGCCGCTTCCAGGGGCCGGACGGAAAAAACATTCCGGGAACCCCGGATTACCAGACCCCGCATCTCAACCCGCCTTCCGGGGGGGCCGGAAAAGGTTCTCCCCCCAAAGCCCCGATAACCGGATTTTTTGC
>JAITKD010000010.1 GCA_031278575.1 Spirochaetaceae bacterium
TGGCAGGGGTTGTCATGGCGGGGATTAAATTACCGGCATTTTATAAAAAAAAGTTTCCGGCGCTCTGGTTTGGGTTGATAGCGGCGCTTTTTTTATCCTGTTCCCGGGCGGAACCGAAAATCGCCTACGGATTTATACGGCTGGTCTATTATCAGAGTTCCGGGAAGCCTGAAGAACGGTTTTCTTTTTTTGTACTTCCCGATGATGAAGACGGCATGGAGGATATTAACGAGCTTTACCTTCATTATGACCGGGAAGGGCTGTTCTGGTCCCTGTCTGCCGCGGATTGGATAAGCTATGAATCGGAGGGGCAAACCTGGATTGGGAGCCGCGGTATTACCATGATGAATGGGGAGCGTCTGCCCCGGGGGCAATACCGGGCGGTGATTATCGATAAGGGGGGTGAAAAATCGGATCGGATCTTCAGTTTTGATGCCCCGGAGGATCCCCGGTTCGCCTTTCCCCTCTTGGCTATCAACAACGGGGCGTACCGGATAGAGTCCTTGTATCCTGAAAACAGGCTTATCTGTTATGATGAGGGGGGGGAATTTATTGCCCTTCAGGACATACCCGGCGGCGAAGGGAATGTGCGGGATCTTAATCTCCCGTCCAATACCCGGACCGTCGCGCTGTGGGCGGAGGATGCGGAGTATTTTACCTCGGCCTTGACGGAAGTTGTTCCCCTGCCGTAAGAATTTTTATAAATAAAACCTATGAATCAGGAAGTTGTTGAATTATCCAAGCCCCTGTTTCCTGAAGAATTCAGGATCAAAAGTTATGTCCTCCGGGGGGGACGGATGAGCGATGCCCAAAAGCGGTCTTATGCGGCCCTTGCCTCCCGGTATACGATTCCCTTTACGGGCAGCCCCCTTGATTTCGGGATGTTTTTTGGTAATGGAAACCCGGTAACCGTAGAAATCGGTTTTGGGATGGGGCTTGCCACCGCGATGATTGCCCAGGAAAATCCCGGGAAAAACTATGTGGGCATCGAAGTGTTCCGGCCCGGTATCGGACGGCTCCTCTGGGAAATCGAAAAGCGGCGGCTCGATAATATCCGTATCATAGAATATGACGCGGTGGAAGTATTTGAGGGGATGATCCCCGCTGATTCCCTGGGGGGGATACATGTTTTTTTCCCCGATCCCTGGCCTAAGAAACGGCACCATAAACGGCGGCTCATGAAACGGCCCTTTACGGACCTCTTGGCCCGGAGGCTCGGTCCGTCCGGCTATATCTATATGGTTACCGACTGGGCCGAATACGGGGAATGGGCATTGGGGGAACTTTCCGCGACCCCGGGACTGGTTAATGCCTATGAGGGGTTCGCCCCGCCCCAGAACTGGCGGCCCCGGACTAAATTTGAGGCCAAGGGGTTGCAAAAAAACCATAGGGTATGGGAACTTTTGTTTAAAGCGGGGGTATCCTGATGGTAAAAAACAATTCGGAAAAAATACAGTCCGGCGAATCCCGGATCGCCGCCCTGGAAGGGCTCATTAGTTCCTATCAGGATTCCTACTACAACGGGGAAGGGGAAATATCCGACGGGGAATTCGACCTCCTCTGGGATGAACTCAAGGCCCTCAAACCGGACAGCCCGGTACTCCGGCGGGTGGGGGCGGATTCCGTCGACGGTTTCCCCAAGGCCCGGCATCTCATCCCCATGGGGAGCCAGGACAAGGCCGCCAACCCCGTCGAATTTCGGGCCTGGGCCGAAAAAACGGCCCCTTCCGCTATGGTGGTTCAGTACAAGCTGGACGGGGCAAGCCTGGAGCTCCAGTACGAGAAGGGGAAACTCCGGCGGGCCATCACCCGGGGGGACGGGGTCGTCGGGGACGAGATCACCCGGAACGCCCGGCGTATGGGCGGGGTCCCGGAGGAGTTAGACCTCCCCTTTACCGGGGGAATTCGGGGGGAGGTGCTGATGACCCGCGAGGTCTGGCGGGAGAAATACCCCGATAAGGCCAATTGCCGGAACGCCGCCAACGGTATCATGCGCCGGAAAGACGGGACGGGCTGCGAGGACCTCACCCTGATCGTCTACGATGCCGCCGCTTCCGGGGACGACGGCTTTTTTAAAGACGAGCTTGAAAAAATAGGCTGGCTCAAGGATCGGGGGTTTTCCGTTGCCGTTACCCGGGAATTTACCGGCCCGGAGGAGGTGATTTCTTACCGGGCGGCGGTGGCGGAGGAACGGAAGTCCCTTTCGGTGGACATCGACGGGCTTGTGGTAAAGGACCGGATCACCGATATGGCGGATCTCCGGCGGGTCCGGCCTGAGCGGCAGATAGCCTTCAAATTCGACCCGGAAACCGCGGTCAGTATCCTCCGGGGGGTGGAGTGGAGTGAATCCGGGGCCACCTATACCCCCATCGGCATCGTGGACCCGGTCAGGCTGGCGGGAACCACGGTACAGCGGGCAAACCTCAATAACCCCGACATGATCCGGGCCATGGGGCTCAGGATAGGTTCCCCGGTTACCATCGTCAAGCGGGGGGAGATTATCCCCAAGATCGAGGGGCTTGCCCCGGGAGGTTCCCCTCTGGAGGAGGAGCGGGATATTGAGTTTCCCGTTCAATGCGGGAGCTGCGGCAGTACCCTGGAGGACGGGGGGACCCGGCTCTTCTGTCCCAACCCGGATTGTCCCAAGCGGCTCCTTCACCGGCTGCAAAAGTGGATTTCCGTCCTGGATATCCGGGAATTGGGGGAAAAACTCATCCAGCAGCTCTTTGACAAAGGGCGGGTCCGGCATATTCAGGAACTCTACACCCTGACGCCGGAGGAGCTGGCGGAATACGAGCGGATGGGGGAGCTTTCCGCCGCCAAGGTGGTCCGGCATATCCGTACCCCCCGGGAGCTTTCCCTGGCGGTTTTTATCGCGGGGTTTGATTTTGAAGGGGTGGGGGAACTGATCATGGAACGGGTTGTCTCCGCGGGATATAACACCCTGGAAAAACTCAGGACCGTCTCGGCGGAGGAACTGGCCGGGGTCTACGGCCTGGGGGATATCACCGCCCGGACTATTTTGGGCGGCCTGGCCGAGACCGCCGCGGAAATTGAGGGGGTTCTGTCCGCGGGGATCATCACCATTGCCCCGCCGCCCGCGGCGGCGGAGCAGCCCTTCCGGGGTTTTTCCTTCTGTTTTACCGGGGAATTGGCCTCCATGAAGCGGGCCGAAGCGGAGGAACGGGTCCGGGCCCGGGGGGGATCCGCCAAATCATCGGTGGTCAAGGATCTTTCCTTCCTCGTAACCAACGATCCCGAGTCGGGATCGGGGAAAAACAAAAAGGCCCGGACCCTGGGAATTCCCCTTATTGACGAGAAGGAATTCCTCGCCATCCTGGAGGATCCCCTCCGGGCCGCCGCTTATGCCCGGAACCCTGGGGAAAGCGCCTCCGGGGAAAAGGCCCCTTCTCCCCAGGGAGAGCTCTTTTAAGCCCCATGGAAACCGGCGTTATCCACCGGATTCTCCGGGAAACCGGCCTCCCCTTAGTCCCCCGGCTGGGGGAGATTTGCGGCGCCCTGGAGGAACGGGGGGCGGCCGTGGTCCGTTCCGATCCGGGGAGCGGAAAATCCACCCTGCTCCCCCTGGCCTTGCTGGACCGTTCCCCCCCGGCGGGGGGCCGGATCCTTATGCTGGAAGGCCGCCGGGCCGCGGCGGTGGGGATCAGCGCCCGGATGGCGGAACTTCTGGGGGAAAAGATCGGGGAACGGGTAGGGTATTCGGTACGGTTGGAACGGCGGGTTTCTCCCCGTACCCGGGTGGAGGTCCTCACCGAGGGGCTCCTGGTCCGGCGCATCCAGGGGGATCCCGGTTTGGGCGGGGTTTCCACGGTGATTTTCGATGAATTCCACGAGCGGTCGGTTCATACGGATATAGCCCTGGCCCTGATCCTGGACCTCCGCCGGATGGGTCTCAAGGTCCGGATCCTCATCATGTCCGCCACCATGGACGCCGCCCGGATCGGGGCCTTCATCGATTCCGTGGAAAACCGGACCGGGCCGGATAAAACCCCGGTTTTTGACTGTCCCGGCAGGATCTTTCCGGTCAAAATCGAATACCGGCCCATCCCCGACCGGATCCCCCTGGGGACGGCCTCTGCCCAAGCCCTTATCGGGATCCTCCGGGAGGGGGAGGCCGGGGACGTGTTGGTTTTTCTTCCGGGGAAGGGGGAAATCGCCGCCGCGGCCCGGGCTTTGGAGGAAGCCGGCATAGGGAATCACTGCCGGATCCTTCCCCTCCACGGGGGGCTTCCCCTGGCCCAACAGCGGGAGGTCATCGCCCCTTCCCCCGCCGGAGCCGGGAAGTCCCCCCGGCGGATAATCCTCTCCACCAACATAGCCGAGACGGGGCTTACCGTTCCGGGAATCACCGCGGTGGTGGATTCCGGTTATGCCCGGATAGAACGATTCCACCTTCCCACGGGTATGAACCGGCTTTGCCGGGAACCCGTGAGCCGCCAGGCCGCGGATCAGCGGGCGGGGAGGGCGGGGCGGCTCATGCCGGGCCGGTGTATCCGGCTCTGGAATGAGGCCGTACCCCGGCCGGCCGAGACCGACCGGGAGATAAACCGGATCGACCTGGCCGGCTTGGTCCTGGAATGCCTCCTCTGGGGAGTCCGTCAGCGGGATGAACTCCCCTGGCCGGATATACCCCCGGAACCGGCTTGGGAGCGGGGGCTGGAACTGTTGGCGCGCCTCGGCGCGGCGGATAAAGACCGGAACCCCACGGACCGGGGCAGGGACCTGGCCCGGCTGGGGCTGCATCCCCGGCTGGGAGTCCTCTGCCTGGCGGGGAAAGCCGCCGGCCGGGGGGGGCTTGCGGCGGTATCCGCGGCGATCCTCTCTGAACGGGACGGATCGGGGATTTTGGGTGACGCCGACTTTTGCCGCCGCCTGGCCCTGATCCGAACGGCCCGGGAGGGAACCGGGGAAGCCGGCGGCAACGCCTGGGTAAAGGGAATTATCCGGACCTCCGGGGACCTTCTCAGGCGATTGGGGCATGGGGAGGACGGGCTTTCTTGGAGCCCCCCGGAGGAGGCCTCGGTGGGGGAACTCCTCAAGGCCGCCTTTCCCGACCGGATTGCCAGGCGCCAGGGGGCGGAACAGTTTCGTTTCGTCTCAGGCAGGGAGGGGACGGTCGAAGGCCCCCTCGCCGGGTCGGAATGGCTCGTGGCCCCCGAGGTGGATGCCGGGGAACGTTCCGCCCGGATCGGCCTTGCCGCCCCCCTTTCCCCGGAGGGCGTTGCAGAGGTTTTGGCGGGGGAACTCCGCGAGGAGACCGCCGTTGAATGGAAGGGCCTTTTTCCCCGGACCCTGGTTTTACTCAGGGCGGGACGGCTGGTGATCTCCGAAAAAAGAGAACCAAGCCGGCGGGAAGATATCCTCCACGCCCTGGAGGGCCTCCTCGCGGATCGCGGGATAGGGATTTTACCCTGGGAGGGGGAGGGTTTACGGCTTTTGGAACGGATCCGTTTTTGGGCCCGGCAGGGGGCCGAAAGGGCCCGCGGCGGGGGAGGGCCGGAACCCGCCGCCTGGACCGACGGGGCCCTTTGCGCCGGGGCTTCGGACTGGCTCGGCCCGTTTATATGGGATGGACGCCGCCGGGGAAACGGACCCGTAATAACCGGGGGCGGCCTTATTCGGGCCGTGGAGGCCCGGCTGGGGTGGAAGCAAAAACAGGAATTGGATCTCCTGGTTCCCCCCCGGTTTACCCTTCCCAATGGAAAAGAAAGGGTCATAGACTACGGATCCGGGGAGCCGGTTCTCCGAATTCGCCTTCAGGATGCCTTTGGTATCGGGGAAGAGAAGCGCATCCTGGGGAAACCCGTCATCTTCCATCTGCTCTCCCCCGCGGACAGGCCCATCCAGATCACGGCGGATCTGCCGGGTTTTTGGGCCGGTTCGTATCGTGAGGTCCGGAAGGAAATGCGGGGCCGGTATCCCAAACACCCCTGGCCCGAAGCGCCGCCTGCATTTGAACACACGTCTAAAAACTAAGGAAGCGCTGATTTATTCAATCGAGAATAAATCGGCGCTCCTTTAACGCAAGGTAAACAAAGTTTACCCCATTTGCGCAATGAAATGAGCAAATACATTAGGGAAACGCGATGAG